>JAJRTI010000117.1 GCA_024278415.1 Planctomycetota bacterium
ACGCAACCCCGTTGGGGTTGAATCTTGTGCGTGAGCCTTGTACCCAGGGTTGCAGCAACCCTGGGCTAGAAGACGGAACCCCTGCGGGGTTCGGCAATGGCCACGGCGCGTCTTCGCTCTCAAGTTGTGGGTAAAGAGCAGATCCGAAGCCACACGCTGTCGTGTGGCAGGGCGTTCGTCGTGCTTGCTCATGGCCCGTTCCCCCCATCGCCGATGATCTGATCCAGCAGGCCCTCGCCCTCCGCGCGCAGCGCCTCAAGGTCGGCCCTGATCTCGTCGAGCGTGCGCAACGGCTGGGGCTTGTAGAAATGCCGGGTGAACGAAATCTCATAGCCGATCTGGGTCTTGGACTCATCGATCCAGGCGTCGGGCACGTGCGGCAGCACTTCGCGCTGGAAGAACGCGTCGATGCCGCCTGCCTCCAGCAGCGGCACTTGCTCCGTGTCGCGCAAGTCCGCGTCCGGCTCGTACTCGACAACTCCTCCGTCGGGAGAGGCATAGCGGCCCCGCAGCGGATCGACCTCCTCCTTGCCCGGCTTGTGAACCTTCTTCAGCACAGGCTCGGCGGCCTCGTCCCGCCGGGCAAGCGCGGATCGGAGCAGGTTCTTCCGCTTCGCGGTCAGTTTCACGTTGTGCGCTTTGGCATCGTCCTCGACCGCGTCCATGACGATGTTGAAGTCGAGATGCGGGCCCTTGCCCATGGACTCGGCCACTCGGTCCACGACGTTCGCGAGCGGCTCTTCCTTCGCCTCTTTGCACGCGGCTCGGAATCGGTCGCGCGGCTCCTGAGACAAATCCACGGCCAGCCGCAAGGGGCGCTCGACCGTGATCTTCCAGTAGCCGAACGCCTCGTTGGGGAAGATCTTGGATTCCTCGGTCTCCTCGAAAGCCAGGAAGGTCTCGCAGATCCTCTGGAGATCCTCGTCGGACAACTCGCAGTTCTTCTGGCCCAGGTTCTTGCGCAGCGGCTTGAACCACTGGGTCGCGTCGATGAGCTGCACCTTGCCCTTGCGGTGGTCGGGCTTGCGGTTGGTGAGCACCCAGATGTACGTGGCGATGCCGGTGTTGTAGAAGATATTGAGCGGCAGGGCGATGATGGCTTCGAGCCAATCGTTCTCGATGAGCCAGCGCCGGATGTTCGACTCGCCCGAGCCCGCGTCGCCCGTGAACAGCGACGACCCGTTGTGCACCTCGGCTATGCGCGAACCCAAGGGCGTGTCCTGCTTCATCTTGCTGACCATGTTGGCCAGGAACATCATCTGCCCGTCGCTGGAGCGGGTGACGAGGTTGAACTCCGCGTCGCCGTTGTGCTCGACGACAAAGCGCGGGTCGGTCATGTCCTTCTTGTTGCCGCCGCATATCCTGCTGAGGTCGGTCTTCCAGCTCTTGCCATACGGCGGGTTGGAGAGCATGAAGTCGAACTCGTGGGACGGGAACGCGTCGTTCGAGAGCGTGGACTTGTCGCTACCGCCGACGATGTTGTCCGCCTCCTGGCCCTCGCCTTTGATGAGCAGGTCGGCCTTGCAGATGGCGTAGGTTTCTGGGTTGATCTCCTGGCCGTAGAGGTGGATCGCCACTTCCTTGCCATGCTTCTTGGCTAAGTCGGTGAGCGTCTCTTCGGCGACGGTCAACATGCCCCCGGTCCCGCAGGCTCCGTCGTAGACCAGATACGTGCCCGACTCGATCTGGCCGGCGATAGGCAGGAAGATGAGGTTGGCCATGAGGCGAACCACGTCGCGCGGGGTCCAGTGCTCGCCTGCCTCCTCGTTGTTGTCCTCGTTGAACTTGCGGATCAGCTCCTCGAAGACGGTGCCCATGGCATGGTTGTCGAGCCCCGGAAGCTTCACGTTGCCTTGGCCGTCCAGCACCGGCTCGGGGCTGAGGTTGATCCTGGGGTCGAGGAACTTCTCGATGAGGTGGCCGAGCACGTCGGCTTTGCCAAGCTTCTTGAGCTGGTTGCGGAAGTCGAAGTTCTCGATGATCTCCTGCACGTTCTTGGAGAAGCCGTCCAGGTAGTCCTCGAAGTTCGGCCGCAGTTGCTTGGGGTTGTCGAGCAGGCGCCGGAGCGTGAACTGGGACGTGTTGTAGAACGCCTGGCCAGACGCCTGCTGGAGTGCGACCTCCTGGTTCACGATGCCGGCCTCGTCCAGCGTCTTCTTCATGTCCAGCACCGTGTCCTTGGTCGGCTCCAGGAGCACGTCGAGCCGGCGGATGACGGTCAGGGGCAGGATGACATCGCGGTACTTGCCCCGGACGTAGACATCCCGAAGCACGTCGTCGGCGATGCCCCAGATGAAGCTCACGATGGTGTTGTGCTGCGCCGCGTCCATTCGTTCACCGATGGAGAAGTGGGTGGCAGGGCGGGCCCATGCTCTGGCTCCCCGGCGTCATGGGACATGGCCGGGCGCCATCTCTCCTGCTTGTGCCACAGCGTTGGTCCACGCCGGCAAGGGCCTCCCTGTTCGGCGGACCGAGACGGCCCATTGAACCGCAAGCATGGCGTGAGTTCAAGTGGCGCCAGTGCGTCACGTTTCCCGCTTCAGGTTCCGAATCCCGCGGCTGCTCTTGCGCACCTGCTCCATGAGCCGCATGACCGCGAGCGTTTGCCGCGGCTCGACGAGCGGCGCCGCTCCCTTGCGGATGGCCCGGGCGAAGTCGCGGTATACGTCGACTTGCAGCTTCGGATCGACCGGCACAACCTCCTCGACGAACTCGATGTCGTCGGAGGGGTACTGCCGGTTCTCGCTGGCGAGGCTTCGGTTCACGCCCTTGGCGGGCAAGGATTTGGGGTCGAAGGAGCGGACGTGGAACTGGCCCTTCGCGTACACGATCCCGCCACACGTGCCCCAGACGAGCATCTCATACGGCTGGATCGCAGACGCTTGGTTGACGTCCACCTCGCCGATCGTGCCTTGCTTGGTCTCGTACGCGATCTTCACCACGTCGTCCGCGTCGCCCATGGACGCGGAGAGCATGAGGTCGCCGAAGACGCGCTTCACGTCGTAGCCGGTGACGTTGAGCACGAGGTCGAGCGCGTGCGCGCCGTAGTTGGCGAGCATGCCGCCGCCGAACTTGCGGAGGCTCTGCCAGTCGTTGCGCCGGCTGAAGCTGAACATGCCGCGGCGCACCCAGTAGACCTGGCCGATGCGGCCGGAGTCGATGATGCGCCGCAGGTGTTGGTAGTACGCGTTCGCGCGGTGCGGCTGGTACACCGTGAGCTTGAGCCCGCTGCGCTCGGCCGCGCGCGCGATGGCCTGCGCCTCGCGCAGGCCAAGCGCCATGGGCTTTTCGAGGAGCACGTGCCGGCCGGCCTTGAGCGCGGCGAGGGCCATGTCCTTGTGCAGGTGCGTTGGCGTCGCGATCGCGACCGCGTCGAGGCGCGCGCGGTCGAGCATGTCGTAGTAGTCGCGGAACGCGGCCACGCCGAACGTGTCCTCGGCTTCCGCGCAGCGGTCGGCTTCGGTATCCGCGACGGCTACGAGTTTGTAGTCGCGGTGCTTAGCGAGCGTGTTGCAGTGGAAGCGCCAGCCAATGCGGCCGAGGCCGGCGACGGCGATGCGGAGTTTGGCAGGAGGCATGGGCGGTGGGGAGTTGGGGGTGAGGCGTTGCGTGTGAGCGATCTCGGAAACGACACGGCCAGAATAGGGGACCACGTGGGGCGCGTCAACTCCGGCGTCGGGCGACACGATGCGATTCCCGCAACTGCGGGGCGGCTTCCGCATCGCGTCCCCGGCCACGGCTTGCATCGCGCAGGGCCGAGGGCCTACAATGCTCGCCCGCTCAGATCGCCATCCGGCGCCGTCCCCCCCCATCGCTTCGGAGTGAATAGATGTCCCTACTCGAACAGACCCTGGAATCGATTCCGCCCGTATCCGAGGAGTGGCGCCAAGCCGCAGTGGCCCGGCTCCAGGACCAAGTGCGCCCGCGGGGGAGCCTGGGCAAGCTGGAAGCGGTCGCCGAGCGCCTGGCCGCGATTCGGCAGACGCTCGATGTGCCCACCGGCCGCAAGCACATCCTCACCATGGCCGGCGACCACGGCGTCGCAGCGGAGGGCGTGAGCGCGTATCCACAGGAGGTGACCGGGCAGATGGTCGGCGCGTTTGCGATCGGCGCGGCGTCGATCAACGCGCTCGCGCGGTGTGTGGGCGCGGAAGTGCAGGTGGTCGACGTGGGCGTGGCCGCGGACTTGCCGCCGGACATGCCGATCCTCCACAGGCGCGTGCGCCCGGGCACGGACAACATGGCCGTGGGGCCGGCCATGAGCCGGGACGACGCGGTGCGCAGCATCGAGGTGGGCATCGAGGTGGTGCAGGGGCTCGACGCGCCGGACCTCATCGGCACCGGGGACATGGGCATCGCCAACACCACGCCGTCCACGGCCATCATCGCGGTGTACAGCGGCCTGCCCGTGGACCAACTCGTGGGCCGCGGCACGGGCATCGACGACGCCGGGCTTGCGCGCAAGCGTTCCGCGATCGAGCGGGCGCTCGACGTGAACCAGCCCGACGCGGGCGATCCGCTAGGCGTGCTGGCGAAGGTGGGCGGACTGGAGATCGGCGCGCTCGCGGGCGCGGTCATCGGCGCGGCCTCGATCTCGCGGCCGGTGGTGTGCGACGGGCTCATCGCGACTGCGGGCGCGCTCATCGCCTGCGAGTTGTGCCCCGCGGTGCGGCCGTATTTGTTTGCGAGCCACCGCAGCGTGGAGGTCGGCCACCAGGCGATGTTCGACCGGCTGGGGCTGGAGCCGCTGCTGGACCTAGACCTGCGGCTGGGCGAAGGCACGGGCGCGGCGCTGGCCCTGTTCCTCATCGAAGCCGCGGCGCGCGTGCTGTCCGACATCAAGACCTTCGCCGACTTGGGCGTGACGGACACGGGCAAGTAGGCCCTACTTGAGCCGCATGAGCCGCTTGAACTTGCTCCCCATGCTCTCTTTCTTCGAGGACTTCAGGTCAACGAGTTGCCACTTGTCGCCGTCCCGGGCAAGCAGGAACAGCAGCACAACCTTCTCGAATTTCGTGTCGGCCGTGGGGGGGTGTTTCATCTCCAGCGGCACGAGGACCGCGACTTGGTCCTTGGCATCGTAGAGGATGCGTGTGCGTTCGCGTGAGAAGGTGATGGCCCGGAGTTGCGCCTCGAAGAGCACCTGAATGCTGCGCCACCACTCCGCGTAGTGCTTGCGGAACGCGTCGTCGCTGGAGTCGCCGTTGCGCCGCTTCGCGTCGAGCGCCATGACGAACGTCCCGAACCCGGCATCGCCCTGTTTGAGCGCGTCCACGCAGGCGCCCACCTTGGCCATGATCTGTCGGCGTTGGTCAGGCGGAATATCGAGCGGGTCGCCGGGCTCGGGTTGGCGCATGTGCACGTCGCCGATGTACCATTGGCCCTTGGCGTATCGAAACACGAAGCGGTCTTCAAGGATTCTGCCTGAGCCGGAGCGGAAGGGCACGTTCAGCACGACGCGGCCGTCGCGGACCTGCCGCCGGCTGATCTTCTTGGCGATGGATTGGTCGACGAGCTTGTATCCGCCGTACGTCATCGTCCAGAGCGCGATGCGGATATCGGACTCGATCTCCAGGATTGAACTCTCGGGGAGCATGGGGCTCAGCATGGCGACAATCGCGTCCGCATCGTCCGCCTGCACGGCCTTCTCGAACCGGCCCAGCAGCGCCTGGATCTGCCGCGCGGCTTCGGCCGTCTCCTCTTGGGTGGCGCCGCCGAACGGACTCACGATCGAGCACCCCGGTAAGGCAACGGCAATGACTGCGACGAGGATGAGTTTTGTGGCTCTCATGTATTCCCTCCTGGGGATCTATCCGCCATCTGCAGCAGGCGGCCATCGTGGAGTGCATCTATCGTATGGTAGCACCGAACCGGGGCCAAGACAACGGCGCTCCCCTGGGCGAACGGCTGCCCGAGTTGCCGCCCACCGGCCGCTGCCAACCGCGAACCATCAACCATCAACCATCTTGGCCTTCGCGTCCGGCTCCGGCTCATGTCGCCGCACGTCGGCAAAGGATATCCCGCCCAGGGCCATGCAGGCAAAGCCGAGCGCAACCGTGGGAATCATGGAAATGATCCAGAGCATGATCGCATACGACGCCGCGGAGGTCGCGTCCACGTGGAGCATGGCCAACCCAAACTGCACCGCGACTTGGAACGGCCCCAGGAAGCCGGGCGCTTGCGGCGCGGCCACCGCGGCCGCGGCGAGCACGAAGCAGAGCGTCGCTCCGATGAGCGTGAGGGGGATGCCGAATGCGAACGCGGTCACCCAGTACACCAGCACGATGTCGAACCACACGACCGCGGTCCAAAACACGAGCCAGCCCGCGTCCTTCTTGTCTTCGAGCGACTGGAGCCCCACGACGAACTTGTCGAAGAAGTCCACGAGCTTGTCTTGGATCGCATGAGGGAAGAAGCTGGTGCACTTCTTGAGCAGGCGTTCCGCGTGCTTGGGCCGGGCGCCCAGTACGAAGAACACGACCACCGCCAGGAGCGCTATGGGGCCGACGATCTTGCCCCATTTCTTGATCTGTGAGAGCGCGGCCGCGGCCGCGGATGGTTCGGCCGGCGCCGCCTGAGCCGCCGGCCCGTCGGCTTGAGCCACGACCGCGGCCGGCGCGGCAGGCTCAGCATTCGGCGCTTGGACGAATGTGACGGCAATGCCAAGCGCCACGAGCACCGCGAGCATGTCGAGGACGCGTTCGAGCACAACCGTGGCCAGCGAGGCGCTGAAGCTGACGTGCTCTTTCGCGGCGAACACCGCGGGCCGCGCAAACTCGCCCACGCGCAACGGCAACACCGTGTTGCAGGTGAAGCCGATCATGAGCGGGTTGAATGCCTGCCAGAAGCCCACGCGCTTGACCGGCTTGACGAGCACCTGCCACCGCCACCCGCGCAGCACGAAACTGAAGACATGGATGAGCGTGGCGACGAGTATCCAGGTCCACTTGGCGCCCCTGAATGTGGGGCCCATCTTGTACACGACGCGGCCCAGATTCGTGTCGCCGTCGAGCATGAAATGCCGGCGCAGCTTCTTCGCGGCCCTCGGCTCCATCTGCGCGGCGGCGAGGAACGCGTCGACCGTCTTGAACGGCCGCTTCTGCACGATCCGCGCCGCGGCCGCGGCATCCACGTCTGGCAGCACAGAAAGCTGCTCAGGCGTAGCCGCATTCACGTTGAGCACGCCATCGAAATCGAAGAGCGTGTATACGAAATAGCCCATGAAGAGCAGGCTCACGCCGAGCCCGATCACGAGCATCTTGATCTTGTGTTGTTGCATGCGCGGGGGGGGAAATGGTTAATGGTTGATGGTTGATGGTCGGAAGAATCGGGAGGAGGCCCCTCATGGTACCCCGAACAATGGCTGAGGCGCGGAACGTGTGTCCGCATCAACCATGGACCATCAACCATTCTGGAACGCCGCCCCCGGCCCCCGCGGGCTGGCCTATGCGAGGCAGCGGAGCACGTCGAGCGCGGCCCGGCCGTGGGCGGGAGACCTCAGCGCCTTGATGAGATCGGGCAACTGGTCGAGCACGGTCCAGCCGATGCTGAGCATGCCGGCAAGCGCGACGATGAGCAGGATGTAGATGATCATGGTCACGAGCCGGCCCACGTCGGTCTCCTCGAACCGCACGCGCTCCTTCGCGATCTTCTGCCGCTGCTCCTCCAACTCGATGAGCCCCAACTGCACGTCTTGGATCGACTGGAGCGGCTCCGGGAGCCGGCGGATCGCGTCGATAAAGTCGTGCTGGTATTGGAGCACCGATGCCGTGTTTTGGTCGGCCGACCGCAGCGCGGTCAGCAGGTTCTCCATGATCTGGTTTTGCACTTGGAGGGAGTGCTGGATGGACGACGCGGTCTGCGCGTGCGCCTCGCGCATGCGGTGGATGGCCTCGGCGGTCAGCTCGAAGGACTCCTTGAGTTGCACCGCGTTGGCCTCCGCGGCTCCCTGGCCATCGGTCTTTCGGATCGCGTCCACGACTGCGTTGTAGCGGTCGGTCACGACTTGGCGCAGCTTCGGGTCGCCGGGCGGGTCGTCGTCGTCGACCTCCTCCACGTTGACCGGCTCGGCGGCCCGTGGCTTCTCGCTTGGCTCATCGGGCTTGGGCTTGGGGGGGGAGCGGCGTTGCCGAAGGCGTGCGGCGCGGGCGATCTCCTCGCGCTTGCGCTCGATGTAGTCCCGCGGCGCCAGCTCGATCTCGCCCGCCACGTCGCCGGCCGCGAGCGTCTCCACGTAGTCGGCCTCCAGCAACGCGCGCAGGTCGCCCTCGCTCTTGTCGAGCATGTCCGCGGCCTGGGCGATGGTGATCCAGTTGCTGGGCATGGGTGTTGGAACGGAATGCCTTCGCATTCCGATGCTTGCCAGCCGCGCGGTGAAGACGGAAGGCGATCCCGGGGATTCGGGATCCGCTCCTGGGTTGCGGGCGATGGCCGCTTTGTGAGTATAGCGCCGCCGGCAGGGTTTGCAAGGCCGAATGGCGGCGTAGGCGGCTAGCCGATGAACTCCACGTCCGTGCCGATTTGCGCCATGGCCTGGCCGGTGGAGACCATGGGATACACGTTCTGGCACCAGAAGACTCCATCCACCGGCGCGCTGATCGTCTCCAGCACGTTGCCGAACGGGTCGGAGATCTCGGCCAGCGTGTCGCCCTTCTCGACCAAATCGTAGAGCGGACGCTTGTAGGTAACAAAGCCTCCGCGGTTGGTGAAGACCTTCCTGAGGTCGCGCACCACTACTTGCCGGCTGGGGATCTGCGGGTCGCCGGGCAAGAATTCGTAGTGGCGGAGCACGTTCATGACCCCGCGCACTCCCTTGCGAATGCTGGCTTCGTTCCACCCACGGCACCCGCCCAGCTCGGGGTCGATGGTGGGGATGCCCTTGGCCGGCGCCGCGCGCGCCAACTGCCCCTGGGGGCCCTTTTGGTGGAAGATGTAGCCAATGCCGAACACCCGGGCCAACTCGAAAGACGCGCGGCCGGCGCGCTCAGACTTCGCCACGCGCACGCGGCACTCGTCGATCATCCGGCCCGTGCCGCCCTGGTGCAGGTCGATCACGTAGTCGGCTTGGAGCACCGCGTGGTTGAAGAGGAGGTGCGCGACGCGCTCCGAGAGCGTGCCGTCCTTGCGCCCGGGGAAGCAGCGGTTCATCTTGAGCCCGTCGACCGGGTTGTGGCACTCGTGCACAAGGAATCCCGGCACGTTGACAATCGGCGCGGCGATGATGGCGCCCTTGATGCGCGCGGGCCGCACCTGTTTCAGCACGCGGCGGATCACCTCAATGCCGTTGAGTTCGTTGCCGTCGCTCGCGGCCTGGAGGTACAGCACTTGGCCGTTGGACTTGCCATTGATAATGGCCAGGGGCAGGCGGATGGGCTGTGCGTCCTGCATCTCGCCGATGGAAACGTAGCCTTGGGCCATCTCGCCAGGCCTGGCGGAGATGTCGCCGACTTTGATGCTTTTCTTGCGTGCCATAGTTCGGAATGATTGGTGGTCCGTGGTTGATACAGAGCCGACTCATCAAGAAGGTCGCATCAGCCATCGACCATTGGCCTGGCACAGGCATGATGCGCACGGCGCCCGCGTCCACATCGTCCTGGGCCATGGCCGCGCCTCGCAACCGCAGTCGTAAGACTTGTGACCCCAAAGCGCTATAGTGTATCGCGTCGGGCATCCGGATTCAATAGAGCGGGCCGCGGTGCGCATTCGGGCCGCTCGACTGGGCAAGTTGCTTCAGTCCGGTGGATTCCGTATCATGTTTTCCCCCGTGCCAATCAACCGCCCAAGCCAACACAGGGCATACAAGACCGAAAGGAATCGCACATGGCCAAGACGAAGATGAATGTGCTCGTGCTCAACTCCGACTCGTTTCGCTGGGACAACCTCACCGTCCACGGCGGCACGCACGTGCGGACGCCGAACCTGGACGCGCTTGCCGCGCAGAGCGTGGTCTTCGAGAACGCATACACCGGCTCCTACCCCACGCTGCCGCACCGCACGGACGCGTTCCTCGGCACGTGGGCGTTCCCCAACCACGGCTGGGGCCCGCTCGACCAAGAGCCGCCGACCCTGGCCCAAGTCATCACCGATGCCGGCGTGGAGACCATGCTCAACATCGACTGCCCGCACATGGTGAAGCAGGGCAACTACTTCGAGCGCGGGTTCAAGTCGTGGCGGTGGGTGCGCGGGCACGAGAACGACAACCTCGCGCCCAAGTCGCTCGCAGAAAAGATGCCCCTGCCGGGCGACCCCCAGAAGTACCGCCAGCCCACGTGGCCCGTGCAGCAGCATCAGGCCAATCAGATCGTGCGCGGCCGCGAGCGCGACGAAGACTACTCCATGGCCACGGTCGCCCGTCACGCGGCGGAAGACCTGAAGTATATGAAGGACAGCCAGTTTTTCATGTGGGTCGACATATTCGATCCGCACGAGCCGTTCGACCCGCCGCAGCACTACTTCGACATGTACTACCCAGGCTACAAAGGCGTGGTCTACACCGTGCCGGTCTACGGCCGATGCGACTGCTACTCGAAGGCCGAGTTGAAGGCGATCAAGGCCGCCTACTCCGGCGAAGCGACCATGGTCGACCACTGGCTCGGCTATGTGTTGGCCAAGGTCAAAGAATATGGCCTCGACGAAAACACGGTGATCGTGTTCACCTCCGACCACGGCCTCGCGTATGGCGACCACGGCTGGACCGGCAAAAACTTCTCGCCACTCTACGGCAACATCGCGCGCATCCCCTTGTTCATCTCCACGCCCGAGATGCGCGCCAAGGGCCAGAGCCGCCGAGTCAAGCAGATCGCGCAGCCCGTCGACCTCATGCCCACGATCCTCGAAACCATGGGCATCCACCCGCCCAAGGGCTGGGAAGGCCACGGCGTGTCGCTCGTGCCGTTCCTCAAGGGCAAGAGCATCAAGACTCACGACGCCGCGTTCAGCGGCCAGTACCCTGGCAGCCCCAACCCCAACACCCCAGGCAACCACCTGCGCATCTCAACGCAGGAGTGGGCCCTCGTCTACCCGCCGTGCGTCGGCGAGACCCGCGAGAAGCCCATGCTCTTCAACGTCAAGAAGGACGTGCAGGAGAGCAAGAACGTCATCAAGCAGAACCTCGACGTGGCGAACACACTCTACCAGAAGTACATGAAGTTCTTCCGCCAGTACAACAAAGCTGGCGAAGAGATCCACAACCCGCCTCCGGCGGAGCTGCTCTAGCAGCCCGAACCCGCCGCGAAGGACACGGACCGCCGCGCCGTACGGAGGTAGATCGCGTATCGAAACGCGGTACGACTACTGTCCGTCCGCGAGTATCCCCATCGCGATCAGCGCGTAGCTCGTGGCCAGCTCCTTCACGTTCTCCCACCAGCGGCCGTTCGAGTTCACCCAGTAGCCCTCGCCGTTCTGGATCGTGATGAGCTTGCGGAGCAGCTCCTCCCGCCAGTTGTGCTTCACGCCGTTGGCGTCGACAAGGCGCGGCTCGCCGTACACGTGCAACGCCTTCGCCATGGTGTTGTAATTGTAGTACAGGCCCTGCGGGCCCATGCCGGGGTTCTCGTCGAGGGTGTAGTGCTGCCGGATCCACTTGTACGCGGCTTGCACGCGCGGGTCGTTACGGCCGACGCGCGCATAGATGAAGCTCTTGAGCCCGGCGTAGGTCATGCTGCCGTACGAACGATAACTTCCGTCCTCGCCCCCGGCCTTGCTTTCACCAGGCCGGTAAATGAATCCACCGTCCGTGCCGGCCCAGGGCTGGTCGTTGGACTCGCGCCGGTTCTGGCATCGCGAGAGGAACTTGATTGCGCGCGTGTAGTAGAGCCCGCTCGCCTCTTCGGGCGTGATCTTGGGGAGCTGGGGGTCGAGCAGCGGTTCGGGCCGATCGCGCTCGACGAACTCGCTCAGGCGCAACGCCTCCAGCGCCCACTGCGTGTTGCTCAAGTCGGGCCGATGGTGCTTGCCATAGCCAATGCCGCCGAAGTACGAACTGGACTCGTCGTAGCCCGTGGCCGCGTCGAACTGGGACGCGATGAGGAAGCGCCGCGCGCGGCGGATCACGCCGTAGTGTGCGGGGTCGCCGGTGGACAGCAACGCAAGCACCGCGATCGCCGTGTTGTAGTTCTTGAGATCCCGATCGTAGATCGCGCCGTTGGGCTTGGCGAGCTTGAGGAGGTACGCGACTCCCTTGCGCACAGGCTCGGACTTGGGGCCGTACTCGGGTCGGCCACTCGTGCAGAGCGCGGTCACTGCGAGGCCGGTGATGCCGGGATACTGACACCACGAGCCATCGGGGAGTTGCGCGTTCGCGAGCCATTGGCAGCCGATCTGCATCGAGTGCTTGGCCTCGTTCAGCAGCGACACGTCGCGGCCGGTGGGCAGCCGTCGGCCCTGGGCGAACACGGCCGGCGCCCACAGTGCAAGAAGCAATACGCAGCCACGGCTACTTCTGTTCATCGGGATTCCTTTCGAGTCGGAACACAACAACCACGTCCGTCCCCAACTTCGGAACGGTCTTCACATTCACATAGTATAACTCGTCATCGGTGCGCGTGGGCAGGGGGTTGTTGAGGATCGCTTCGGGATCGTAGTACGTGGCCACGATAGACCCGCCTACGTCGGCCATGTAATGCCCATTGATGATCTTGGAACCGGTGAAGACCCACGTGGTCTGCTTCATGGGCCGCTGTTCGGGCTTGTGCCACACGAACTCCTCGCCGCGCCGAGGCCTCTTGCCCTTCGTCGCGACCCACACCGCCACGCGGTCGCCTTCCGGCACGCCCGCCGAGCCCTTCTCCCCCGGGCACTTGCCGGCCTTCGCGCCCAGCAGCAGCAGCGCGGTCTGCACGTGAATGGGCTTGGCATCGGTCGTGAACACCGACTCGTGCGCCTTGCCGTCAGTTGTGCAGAGCAGCAGTTAGACGAGTCCCTCGGTCATGTTGACCTTGCCCGGGAAGCGCACTTCACGCTTGGCCTTATCGATCCGCACGAGGCCGAGTTGGTATTCGGTCGCGGAGAGCTTCTTCAGTTCGTGCTGCGGCGCACCGGCCGCAGCGGCCACACAAATGGCAAGAGGCAGAATGAAGTGCATGAGGCCGCCTATGCGGATGTGGCCGGGTTCTCCAAGACCCGATGGGTTGCCGGCCCGAGCCTGCGCGTCAGCAGACACGCTCGTACGAGCGTGTCTGCTGACGCGAGAGGGGACGCGATGCGGAAGCCGCAATCCCCCCCTTCAAGGGGGGGAACCGAAGGGGGGGTAGCCTTGGCGGAAGCCGTTCGGCCACCCCCCGCTGCCCCCCCTGTAATCCCCCCTGGGAGGGGGGGACGGGGATCGTCCCGCAGTTGCGGGATCCTCAGACGCAAGCGGAACGCACTCACGTGCGTGCTACAAGCGCATGGCTCACTCGTGCTTCGGGATCTGCGGCTCCTTCACGGAATCCAGGAGCTTGTGCACGATGTCGACCGAGGTGACCCCTTGGGCTTGGGCCTGGAAGTTTGCCGCTATGCGATGCCGAAGCACCGGCACCGCGACCTTGCGCACGTCGTTGCAGCTCACGTTTACCCGGCCGTTCGCGGCCGCGAAGACCTTGGCGCCCATGATGAGGTACTGCCCGGCTCGCGGGCCAGCGCCCCAGTCCACCAGCTCCTTCGTGAACGACGGAGCAGTGATGTCCTTGGGCCGCGTCGCGCGCACGAGGGACGTGACGTACTTGATCACGTACGCCGGCACTGCAATCTCTTGGATGAGCCGCTGCATGGACAGGATGTCCCGCGCGCTCATGACGGTCTCGGTCGTCTCCTCCTTGCCCGACGTGGTGACCGCGAGGATTTTCTCCTCTTCATCGACCGTGGGGTAGTCCACGTGGATGTTGAACATGAACCGGTCGAGTTGCGCCTCGGGCAGCGGATACGTGCCTTCTTGCTCGATGGGGTTCTGCGTCGCGATCACGAAGAACGGCCGCGGCAGGTCGTACGTCTGCTGGCCCACCGTGACTTGGCGCTCTTGCATGGCTTCGAGCAGAGCGGACTGCGTCTTGGGCGGAGCGCGGTTGATCTCGTCCGCGAGCACAATATGCGCGAAGAGCGGCCCCGGCACGAAGCGGAAATCGCGCTGCCCTTCCGGCGTCTCCTCCAGCACGTTCGTGCCGGTGATGTCGGACGGCATGAGGTCCGGGGTGAACTGGATACGCCTGAACGACAGCGTCATGATGTCCGCGACCGCCCGCACGAGCAGGGTCTTCGCCAGCCCTGGCACGCCCACGAGCAGGCAATGGCCCCGAGAGAAGATCGCCGCGATCACCTGGTCCACCACCTCGTCCTGCCCCACGATGCGCTTGGCCAGCTCGGCCTTCATGCGCTCGCGGTGGTGCTGGAAGGTCTCCAGCAGTTGGATTGCTGAGGGTTTCTTGCTCATGGGGCGGGCACCAGCGCGATGCATGCAGCTCTACAGCGTGCGGTTCGATGCGACCCTTTGCCGAGTTGGATTATAGTCGCGGTTTCGCGAGTGTCAACAG
>JAJRTI010000118.1 GCA_024278415.1 Planctomycetota bacterium
CGCAGCAGCCGGGCTGCGTCTTGGAAGAAGCCCTTGCCGGGGGCGCCCTTACCGCGGATGTTGACGCCTTCCGCGCGCAACGGGTCCATGATGTGGCT
This sequence comes from Planctomycetota bacterium, assembly GCA_024278415.1. The sequence goes on from JAJRTI010000118.1 coordinate 99, forward strand.
CTGCACGAAGCCGTTGAGCGACTGGGTTGTGCGATTGGCCGCCAGCAGATTGGCGTAGAAAAAATAGCACGCACCCGCGCTGAACGCGGTCAGCACCACGAAAATGATGAACACCCAAGGGGGGGTGCCTCTGGACTCGGCTTCCCACCGTTCCAGGTCGGAGGCATCTGCCATATCTTAGGGTCTCCTTAGGAGAGAAGGCTCCGCGTGGCGGCTACGGCCGTTCGCCGGCCTTGGCCGTTCCACCTCGGCGTTCGAGCACGTCGCCGGAGATGATGGGGTTGCGCGGATCCTTCAAGTCCACAATAGTGGCTTGGCTCATGCTGCTGTCAACGGAGCGGATCTTGAGGCGGCCTTTGTATTGCTTCTGGCCGGCCTTGCCGTATTCGAACACGTCGTACTCGGCTCCTTTGCGCACGCCGTCGTTCTTGCCAATATTGAGCACGGCGAACCGGATACCGAGATCGACGTCGAGGACGTTCCCAGCCGGCCCCGGCTTTTCCGGAGGCACGCGCTTCAACTGCTTGATCTGCTGGTCCAACTTGGCGATTTGGGCCTTGAACTTCTTGATGGCGGACGCCTTGAGGTTCTTTTCCTTTGCGATGGCCTTCTTTAGGCCGTCGATTTTGTCTTGCACTTCGCTGCGCGCCTTAGCGAGCGCGGCCTTCTTGCGCTGGAGCACGGCCTCGGAACTGTCCTGCTGGCGTTTGATGTCGGTGATCTCGCGCAGCAGGCTTGTGAGGCGTTTCTGGAGCGCCTTGCGCAAGGCCTCCGACTGGCCGGTCGCGTGCTTGACCGCCGCGCGCGCCCCATCCAACTCGATGCTCTGTTCCACCAACTCAGCCCGGGCCGCCGCGATTTTGGCGTCCATGATCCGAATCATGGAGCGCACGTCGGTGGCGTCGGCTTTCTCGGCCGCCGCGAGCACCTCTTCCTTCGTGTTCCAGCCCACCACGCGTTGGTACGCCGGCAGCCGGGAGCCCAGCACGATGTACCGTTTGGCCAGGCTGAAGAAAAACTCGCCGGGGTCGGGATCGGGCACGACGTGCACACCCATCTCCCGCAACGGCATCTCCATGTATTGCCGCACCATGCCGGACACTTTGTCGGCGTCCTTCTGGGCGATCGCCATGTTCTTGTACAAGAACACGGCCCCCACGATGCCGCCGATAGACGTGACGATAGACAAGACGAGAAGCCAGATCGACACGCCTCGGGGGCGTACGCGCCAGAGTTCTTGGTCGGAGTCCGATGCCATTCGTGTTCACTCCTGGGCACAGTGAAGTGACAGCCCGACCGCGGGCATCGCGGGCGCAGGCCTACGTGCAATGGGCTAACACAAAAGGCTTACGGTACTTCTGACGGGTGCAAAAGTCAAGCGAAAAACACAGCTTGACTAGCCCTTACAGCGCTGGTACGATCCGACGTGCTCGCTCCAAAGGAGCGAAGCCTTCGGGAGGGGCCACATGAACGACGAAGCTTGACCATGACGAATCCCCCCCTCATCATCGGCCTCCTCGGTGGCGTGGCCTGTGGCAAGAGTACCGTGGCTCAGATGCTGGAGGAACTCGGAGCGGCCGCGGTCGATGCCGATCGCATCGCGCACCGCGCGCTCGACACGCCGGCCGTCGCGGGCCAGATCCGAGAGACATGGGGCGAGGCCGTGTTCGACGCCGAGGGCCGCGTGGACCGCGGCAAGCTGGGCCAGCGCGTCTTCCAAAACTCCGGCGAGACGCAGAAGCTGAACGCGATTGTGCACCCGCCGGTGCTGGACGAGATTCGGAACCAGATCGACGCCGCGCGCAAAGCGGGCGCGCCGGCCGTGGTCGTAGACGCCGCGCTGTTGCTCGAAGCCGGCTTCGCGCGCGAGTGCGACGTGCTCGTGTTCGTGGACACGCCCGCGGCCCAGCGACAGGCTCGCGCCCAAGAGGGCCGCGGCTGGAGCCGCGACGAAGTCGAACGCCGCGAGGCCCACCAGACTTCTCTCGACGACAAGCGCGCCCAGGCCGACTACGTGCTATGCAACAGCGGCTCGCTCGACGACCTGCGCGTGCAGGTGCGGGCGCTGTGGCAAGAGCTTTTGGGAGCGCCGGCCGGAGGCTCGTAGTCGGGCGATTCATCGCCCGTGTCGGAATCACACAAGGACACCCACATGAACGCAACACATCTGTTGGCGACCGCCGCCCTGGCCGCGGCTCTCGCCGCGACGCCAATGCGAGCCCAAGACGCGGACCGCGATGGCCTGCCCGACGTGATCGAGCAGAAAATCGGTACGCATGTGAACCGGGCCGAGGCGCTCGTGCGCGTCGCCAAGAGCGCGCGTCAGTCTTGGAGCGACGAGGAGGCCAAGCGCCACGCGCCGGACATCGTGCGGTTCGACGCGTGCCACGTGGGCGGCAAGCGCGTGCTGTTCAAGATCACCTTCGCGCGCAAGCCCGACTTCGCCGGCGCCACGTTTATCATCTACGCGGATCTGGACAACGACCCCAACACGGGCCGCGTGGACAAGTATCACCGCGGCGTGGACGCGATGCTCACGATTCGCGGCGACAGCGTGGGCATCACCTACACGAACCCCGACTACAACCGGCGCAACACCCAAGCCGCGGCCGCGATCCACGGCAACGCGCTTTACGTCAGCCTCGACGCGCCCCTCAACGTCGTGGGCAAGAACGTCGTCATGGGGCTCCATTTGCTCAGCCAACGCCCGGGCGGACGCGGAGACGGCACGAGCCACAAGGTCGTGAAGCTGCCGTTCATGGCGGACGTGAAAGCGCCCAAGATCGCCAAACGCACCCTGAGCCTGCGCAGCCTTGCGGACTATCGCTGGTACAACGACAAGGTCAAGCTCGAGAAGCTCTCGGACAAAGGGCTGACATACGAACAGATCGCCCCTAAAACTCCTATCAAGTTTGGCCGGCCGCGGCCGCCGATCCCCTTCTCCGCTGCGCGCAAGCCCGGGAAGGCCGGCGCGATTCGCCGGCTGCGCGTCAAGGTGAACCTGCTCGAAGAGGCCGGCGTGGCCCGAAGCGCGACGCCGATCACCTTCGGTCTCCCGCTGCCCAAGGGGGGCCTCTACGACCTCGCGAACATGCGCGTGCTCGCGCCGGACGGCGGCGAAGTGCCGGCCCAGTTCACGGCCACGGCCTTCTGGCCCTACGACAGCCTCAAGTGGGTGCTCATCGACTTCCAAACGAAACTCGCTGCGAAGGAGAACGCGGACTACGCGGTTGAGTTCGGCAGCGAGGTCGCGCGTGCGAAGCCGGCCACACAACTTCGCGTGAACGAAACCGACGACGCCATCACGGTCCGCACCGGCCCCCTCGAAGTCGTCATCGACAAGCAGCGTTTCAACATCTTTCGCCGCGTGCGGCTCAACGGGAAGGACGTCGCGGCGTCGGCCGAGGCAGGCGTGCTGTTGGTGGACGAGCACGGCAAGCGTTTCGCCGCGTCCGCGCGCAAACCCAACAGCGTGAAGATCGAAGAGCAGGGACCGCAGAAGGTTGTCGTGCGCGTTGCGGGCGACTACGCGGACGCGCAGGGCAAGAGGTACATGTCCTACGTCACGCGCCTGACCTTCCGCAACGGCTCCCCGCGCGTGGCCGTCGCGCACACGCACGTGAACACGTACGTGAAGACCGAGTTCACCGACATCACGTCGCTGTCCATGGGCCTTCGTGTCCCCGGCGCCGCGCCGCGCTTCAAGGTGGAGCAGTTCGACGAAAAACCCCGGAGCAACGCCGGGGCCGTGAGTGTCGTCGGGCCGGCCGGGCCGGTTGGCCTCGCGGTGCACGAGTTCCGGGAGCGTTGGCCCAAGGCCCTCCGCGGGGAGCGCGGCCGCGTCGCCATCGACATCCTGCCGCAACAACCCAGCAAGGACTACGGCAAGGACCTGCCCCACTGGCTCCAGTACTGCTTCGTCGATGGCAAGTACCGCTTCAAGTGGGGCATGTCGTTCACCACGCGCATCACTTTCGACTTCAGCGGGACCGCGCCGGCGAAAGAGCTGCTCGCGGACGCCGACACGCCGGTCGTGGCCGTGTTGCCGGGGGCGTGGTACGCCGGAACCCAGGCGCTCGGCGAGATGGCCGCGCCCCTGGGCAAGCAGTTCGCGCAGTGGGACAAGTACGTGGCCCGCGCGTACGAGCAGCACATGGTGCGCAAGCGGCAGTACCGCGAGTATGGCTTCTTCAACTACGGCGACTGGTACGGCGAGCGCGGGCGCAACTGGGGCAACAACGAATACGACCTCGCGCACGGCTTTTTCATGCAGTTCGCGCGCACCGGCCGGCGCGACTACTTCCGGCTCGCGCTCGCGGCCGCGCGGCACCAGGCGGACGTGGACTGCGTGCACGCGTACCCGGACCCCTTCTACGTCGGCGCCAACCATCAGCACTCCATCGGCCACACCGGCACCTGGTCGCAACGGCCGCTGCGCGCGACCTGGTCGCACCGCTACGACTCGCACACCGACGCGCGCAACGGCCACACTTGGGCCAGCGGCATGATGGACGCGTGGTATCTCACCGGCGACGCGCGGGTCATGAACGCCAGCATCGGCCTGGGCGAGCACATCGCGTGGGCCATGTCGCGCGACTTCAAGCGGCTCGGCACGCACGAGCGCTCCGCGGGCTGGTCGCTGCACGCGATCATGGCCATCTACCGCGGCACGTACGACCCGGTCTACCTCGCCGCCGCGAAGCGCATCGTGGAGGTGCCGCTGCGGGAGCAGAAGTTCGACGACGGCGGAGCCTGGCCGCATCTGCTGCCCGGCGACCACTCGGGAGGGCGCCGCGGCGCCCGCGGCAACAACCTGTTCCTCGTCGGCATCCTGCTCGCCGGCCTCACGGACTACCACGAGGAGACCGGCGACCCGCGGGTCGAGAAGGCGCTCATCTCCGGCGCGCGGTGGGTCATGAAGAGCTGGGACCCGGACGCGGAGGGCTGGCCGTATTCCGCGGGAGTGAACGGCGAGCCGTTCTACGACAAAGCCACCAACCGCTTGAACATGCTTATCACCGACGGCTTGGCGTACGCGGCGCAATTGACGAACTACCAGGCGATGATGCAGTGCGTGGAGACAGCGTTCGCGTCGCTCGCGTATTCCGGCGCGCCGTCGATCGGCAAATCCATCGCGCAGAAGCTGCACTTCTCCGCGGACATCATGGGCCGGCTCCAGCAGTGGTGGGCCGGGCGCCGCGAGGACAAAGGCATCCACATGGTCGACGACAGCGCGGCCGGCATCGCGCGCATGATCGCCAAGACGCGCGACGCGAAGAAACACCGCGTGCGCGCGCCGGACGAGAAGGTGTTCTTCGTCAAGGCCGGCGCTGCGCCGGCCGAGTTGATCGCGTCGCGGTCGCCCCATGGGGCCATGACGAAGCGCGCGGCGTTTGGGACCATCCAGGTCTCCGACGCGGCGGGCCGCGTTGTAGCGGAAGGTAAGTTCAGCACCGATGGCCCGCACGAATTCCGCGCGACGCTCAAGCGCCGCGGGGTGTACAAGGTGCTCGTGCGCGACGACCAGCGCGGGGTGTGGAGCCTGTCGGGCAAGGGTCTTCAGATCGTGGCGCAAACGGTCAAGGGCTTCCGCATCGGCGGGGTGGGCCGCGCGCGATTTCACTTTTTCGTGCCGAAGGGGACCGCGGAGTTCCGCATCAAGCTCCTCGGCGTGCACCGGGGTCCGTACGGCGCGGCGGTCATCGCGCCCGGCGGCAAGATCGTCGCGATGCACGAGTCGGAGAACATCGGCCTGACCTACATCAAAGGCGCGCCGCAGATGCCGGGTGCGGAGAAGCGGAAGATGAGCGCGACAGGCGTCATCGCGGTGAAGCCGGAGCCCGATCAGACCGGCCAGATGTGGAGCCTTGCGCTTTGGGCGCACATGGACATCGGCGTCGAACTCGAAGGGGTGCCGCCCTACCTGGCGCTGAGCCGCGGCGCCTGGTTCCAGCCCAAGTAGGCATTCAACATCCTTCGTTGCGAGAAAGAGGCGGGGCCGCCGCGCGTCCACCGTACCGCGGGCCGTCCCTCCCGCCCCCACTGGGCCTATCCCAGTGGAGCGATGATTGCCGACTACTGGGCAGCGCTCTGTCATCCTTTCGTCTCTTTCCCTCCTGGATTTGGCTCGCCAAAGGCGAGCCAAATCCAGGAGGGAAAGGGGGGAGGCAGGTTTGGACGGCTCCGCGGTAGTCGGCAATCATCGCGTACACGGGGACAAGCCCCAATGGTGCGAACTTAAGCGTTGGATGGCCTTCGGAAGCCCCAACGAGGGGCGACAGCGAATAGCCCAAGGCGTGAGCCTTGGGTAAGCAACAGGCAACGGCGCCAAAGCCTCGTAGAGGCGACAGCATGCCACGTTCGCACGGTACTGTCGCCCCTTGCGGGGCTCTGTGAACGCCACGATCAGCGTTCCCAAGGCTTACGCCACGTGCCCCCAGGCGGCCGTTGACCCCCGCCGCCTGGCTATTGACTGCCGCGCCTGCGGCGCTGGAGAACGCTAAGTCAGCGCCATCGGGGACAAGCCCCGTGCTGGCGAGCGGCGACATCGACAATCCCGACGCTTCGGGGCCGTTCCGTTCGTGCCAAGCGCCTATACCCCTTGCCCCGCGAGCGGTACAATACTAAAGTGTGGCGAGAGAGGCCGGCCCAGCGGCGCGCGGCTTTTTGTCCTTGTATCCGCACCGAGGCTCCGACATGTCCGCATTCGACCTGGCAGGGCTGCTTCGAGAGTGGCCCTACGATCCCGAGCAGACCGCCCGCGTCGTGCAATGCGCGGACGGGCGGGAGGTGCTCCAGGTGCGCCTGCCCATGGGCCTAGAGCAATACGAGATGGACGGCCGGCCCGACGGCGCCAAGCCCCATGGCATGGAGTCCGAACTCCACTACCACCTGGCCCAACTCGACCGCGCCACCCGCGCGGGGCAAGACTTCTCGCTCAGCCACGACGAGTGCATCGGGTTGATCAACGAGGGCACGATCTACTACTTCCGCTACGTGCACCTGTTCCAGATCCAAGACTGGCCGCGCACGGACCGCGACACCGCGCGCAACATTCGGCTCTTCGACTTGGTGCGCGAGTACGCGGAGGATCCCGACGACGCGCAGTGCCTGGAGCAGTGGCGCCCCTACATCGTGCGCATGAACGCAGTGGCCCGGGCCATGCTCGCGGTGCAGCACCAGGAGCACCTGAAGGCGGTCGACACCGTGAAGGAGGCCATCGCCGCGATCGAGGCGATCGAGCACATGGACGAGTGCCCCACGTTCGACGTCGAGCGCGACCGCTCGCTGGAGGTGCTGCGGTCGCTCGAACTCGAGATCGGCTCCACCCGGCCGCTGAGCGAGGTGGAGAGGCTCGAAAAGGAGTTGCGGGAGGCCGTGGCGGAGGAAGACTACGAGCACGCCGCGGAGCTGCGGGACATGATCCAACTCCTCAGAACGGGCGTGGCCGAGGCGTAGGGCTCGCGAGTCTCGATTGCGCGCACGGCGCGACGGCTTGTGCACTAACAGCGACTCACCTGGATGCTCCGCCTGGCCCGCCTTTGGCAATCCGAATCGGAGAAACAACCGCAAAGGCGCAGAGAACGCAAAGGAACGCAGAGCAGACGCGAAGATGTGAAGCCCAATGTCGGCCCCCTATGTCCCCTCTGTCCTCTTTGCGATGCTTTGCGCACTTTGCGCCTTCGCGGTTCATTTCCGCTTCTCACAGCCCAAGGCGGTGCATTCGGCTGAAGTGTTGCCGAGGCGACTCGTCTCGGACCACGCGTGTGAGGCCATATCCGAGCCCGGCGCAGGGCCGCCCCCGGCTCAAATGCAACACCGACGAAGCGGCATAACGCTACACCTGCAACCAGATGTACCGCGCGAGGAACGCGGCGCCCACCACGTAGCTCAGCCAGCTCGTGCCCCTGACCTTGCCCGTGAGTAGCTTGATGATGGGGTAGGCGATCAGCCCCATGGCGAGGCCGTCCGCGATGCTGAAGCAAAGCGGAATGCCGAGGATGATGAGGAAGCACGGGATCGACTCGGAGTAGTCTTCCCAATCGATCTTGGCCACGTTCTTCATCATCATCGCGCCGACGATTACGAGCGCCGGCGTGGTGATGGGCGGGTAGCTGCCCACGAGCTTCACGATGGGCGTAAAGAAGAGCGCGGCCACGAAGCAGATGGCCGCGGTGACCGCGGTGAGGCCGGTGCGGCCGCCTTGCTCGACCCCGGCCGCGCTTTCGATGTAGCTCGTGACCGTGCTCGTGCCCATGAGGGCGCCGGCCACCGTGCCGACCGCGTCCGACAGCAGCGCGCGGTTGGCCCGCGGCAGCTTGCCGTCCTTCATGAGCCCGGCCTGCTCGCTCACGCCGATGAGGGTGCCCACCGTGTCGAACATGTCCATGAACAGGAAGATGAGGATGTACGGCCAGAGCGTGCCGATCAGCTTGAACACGGTCACCACGTCGCACTTGAAGAACGCATGCTCCTTCCAGTTGGGCAAGCCGATGAACTGCCTGGCCCAGTCGATCTGGCCGCCGTCCGCGGCAGGCCATTTGGGCATGCCGGGAATGGCGTTCGGCCAATGGTAGTTGATGGCGAGGCATGCGGCCGCGCCGCCGACGATGCCGATGAAGATCGAGCCCGGCACCCTGAGCGCGTGGAGGACCGCGGTGGCCACGAGGATGCCGGCGAACACGTAGATGCCCACGTCGACCGGGATGTCCGCACGCGTGAGGCACGGGTTGAGCTGCACGAGCGTTGCCGGATGGTCGGCGATGATGCCGGCCTTCTCCAGGCCGATGAACGCAATGAAGAGGCCGATGCCGACCGCGATGCCGTTCTTCAAGCATGGGCTGACCGCGTTGATGATGGCTTCGCGAACGCCGAGGAATGGGAGGGACAGCACCATGAAGATGGCGCCGGCAATGAGCACGATCCCGAGCGCGACCTCATCAGGATGCGGGACCGTGCTCGCCCCGATGGCCTGGGCCTGGTCCGCGCTGAGCTTCATGCCGGCGATGGCCATGATGACGCTGACGAAGAAGAAGTTCTCGCCCATGCCCGGCGCCTGCGCGATGGGGTACTTCGCGTAGAGCCCCATGATCATCGTGGCCACGAACGCGGACAAGCACGTGGCGAGCATCACCGCGTCGAAGCTCAGGCCCGTGGGCTTGCCGGCGAAATCAACGGATAGCACGCTTGGCTGAAGGAAGACGATGTACGACATGGTCAAGAACGTCGTGATGCCGGCAAAGATCTCGACCAACGGTTTGGCCTTGATCGCCGGCGCGTCGTCCTTGTTTTTTTCTTGTTTCTTCGGCGCGTCCTTCTTGTCGTCGGCCATAGCATCTCTCCATCTGCTTGCAGCAGGTGCGTGGTTTTCGGGGATTCTACGCGCGGCGCGGTGTCCATTGCAAGCGGGAGCCTTGGGCTGCTTGGACGTGCGTGTACAGCGGCCTCTGCAGGCCTGGCGATGATGCAACACCTGGCCAAGTGTTGCATCATCGCTCCGCCCCGCCCCCTCCTTTGGGACGGACTCGCTCCTGCCGGCGCCACTGCGCGGCAGGCGAGCGGGCAAGGGGCTCGACCTGGCGCGAAATGCATACGCTTGGACAGTATGCTGGCGAGGCTACCGCGGCGGGGTCCGCGCCACTCGCGACCGCACGGAAGCCACGTCCACAAGCAACCGATTCGACGCGGGCGCCTCGCCCCGGGGGTAGCCCTCGCCGATGTAGAGCCAAGTGGCCACGGGGCTGTGCGCAACGGCGACCGGCGCGCGGCCGCCCACGCGCAGCAACGTCTTGTCCCGGGCCGTGGAGATGGCGATGCTCGCCCATTCGCCCCGCGGCGCGCGGCCGGCCAGTTTCTCCTGTTCGCCGCACCGCAGCAGGACGCGGCCGGCCTTCACAACGACCCGCGCCGGCGTGTCCGCGTCGCCCACCGTGCACAGCACCACTTCGTCCCCGGTCTCGACGCGGAAACGGCATTGGAGTTCGACGCGGTCCCCGCGGCCCCGGTCGTTCTCGTCCAGGTCCACGCCGGCCGACGCCTCGCCCAGCAGGCGCAGGCAACGTCTGCCGTCGACCGTGACGACGCGCACCCCGCGTTCGGCCTCCCGCGGGAACACGAAGTCGCGGTCGATCGCGGCTCCGTCGGCGGGATCGAACCACAACGCCGGCGCCGCGCCGGGCCGGGACGCGGGCGTCGCCATGGGCTGGTCGATGGACTCCGCGAACGCGTTGCGCAGCCAGTGGTGCTCCTCGGGCTCGAGCGCGGCGTTGGCGTACAGCGCTACCATTCGCACAACGCCATCGAAGCCGGGCAGCGCGCTCTGGGGCAGACTCGTCGCGCCGATATACCCCTTGCCGCCACGCAGTGGCAGCGCCGGCGTCTCCGGAAGGCGGACGCGTTCGGTCTTGTCGTTCACGAAGAAGGTCGCCTCACCCGCGCGCAGGTCGACCGACACGCCCACGTAGTTCCACTCGTGCCACCTGAGCTCGAGCCGCGGCATGAGGTCGCGGCGGCGGAGGTGAAGCACTGGCCGGTTCGACTTGAGCACGAACACAAAACCGCCGGGAGGGTTTGCCGATCGCGTGTCGAGGACCACGCCTTGGCTGCCCATGACCCACGCTCCGATGCTGAAACGCTCGCGGCCGGGCTCGACGCGCTTGCGCGTCGCCACGTACTGGTGTCCCGCGAAGCGCCAGAAGTCGCCCACGCGATAGGGGGTCGCCGGCGGCGCCACGTTCGTGCGCGGGAACAGGTAGTGGCGGCCGGGCGACGGCAACGGCGACACGTGCGCGACCCGGATCGCGCGCGGCGGGAAGCCAGTGCTGTAGGAGATCGCGGCCGCGTCGCCCTCGATCCACATGTTGGGATACGCGGCGACGGGATCAATGCCGGAAAAGCCGGGGCCCGCGACGAAGTCGATACCGGCGCCGCGGGTGAAGAACAGCGCGAGGTTGTAGCGCCGGCCCATGGCCGGCGCGGCGGGCCAGTCGTTGTGCGCCATGATGCTGCGGCCGCGCCAGGAGCGCACGTGCATGCGCGAGATCGCGGTGTAGAGCGGCACGCGCGCGTGCGGCGTCCACGTCGCGCCGGCGTCGCGGCTCACGGACCCCACGAGCGCGTCTTGCGGCCGGTCGCCGCCCGCGGCGTTGCGCGCGAACATCATGACCGCGCCGCCGCCGGGTTCACACACCGTGGGCTCCCACTGCGCCCACGACTTGCCGGGGATGGCCGCGCCCGGCGCCACGCGCCACGTCTTGCCCCGATCGTCGGTGTAGAGCACGCTGCTGCGCTTTTCGAGTCCCTTCCAACCCTTCACGCTGTCCGGCGCGTCCGCGGCGCGGCGCCCGATCAGCGTGGCCGGCGCGAGCACGCGGCCGGAGCGAAGCTGCACGGGATTGGCCAACGGCAGCACGCGCCAGCGCTGGCCGTCGATCATCGGGTCAGGCCGGCCGTCCCAGGCGAGTCGTTCGTTGCGCCACTTGCCGCCGGGCTCGCGCAGCCGCGAGACGTAGCAGCCGTAGTATCTGTCCTTCGAAAGCTGGCTCCACAGGGCCCACAGTTCGCCGCCAACGACGACCAGATTCGGCTGCCACTGCACGCCCCAACGGCAGGGCACGACATCCTCGCTGCGCTGCGGGTTGTCGAACGCGGCCTCGAACCGCGACCACGTGCGGCCGTCGCGGCTCGTGCTCATGTAGATGCGTTGGCCCGGCTTGCCCTCGCATCGGACCGTGTTCGCGTTCCAGAGGCAGAACCAGCGATCTTTGAACCACGCGACGCTGCTGCCGTGGTTGTAGTTCAATTCGTCCCTGTCGCCGTCCACCACGGTGACGCGCTCGATGCGCGGCTGGTAGACCTCGTACGCGCGCCACGGCGCCGCGGCGAAGATCATGAGGGCGATCGGGGTGATGAGTGTCATGGGTTGCGACGTGTCGGTCGTGTGCGACGGCGCCTCGGGCAGAGTGACAGCAAAGTGGCGGTTTGGTGGCAAACGCACCACATGCGCATCGCGTTGGAGTGTCCACCGAAAACCTAGCACCGACAACCGAAAATCTCGTCTGGGGACACGGCGTCGGACGCTTCGCGTCCTGGGTTCATGCCCCGGCCGCTACTCGAGCTGGCACTTCACATTGTCTATCCAGAACAGCGACTCCGTCGTCGACAGACTGGAAATGACGACGCGTTCGAGGCGCTGGAACTTGGGCGCGGCGTTCTTGACCGTGAACGTGCGGGGCGCTTGGCCGCGGACGGTGACGGCCACCTGCGACTCGCCCTGGCTCGCCTTGCCCAACGGCATGCGCATCTCGACGCGGAACCACGTGTCCATGGGCGCCTTCATGAGCACGCCGCTGGGCGACCGCACGCTGCCATCGGGCTCGATGTTGATCGTGGGCCCGCTGAAGAATTCCCGCTTCGGGGTGTCGCTGTATTGCCGCGGGTCGATGTAGAGCTTGGCTGGCTTCTGGCCGTCGATGCGCACGTCCACGCCAAACACGACTGTCCCTTTGCGGAAGTCAAAGGGCCAATACACACGCGGCAGCCAGGGGTGGCGCAGGCCCGGCGCATCGGGCATGCGCAGGCTGCGCGTGCCGCTTGAGGCGGTCTCGTCCGTCACGACTATGCGCGCCCGCGGGTCGTCCATGATATCGCCGGTGGCTGGCTTCTTGCCCACCTCGAACTTCTCGAAGTCCACGTCGATGGGGCCAATGGGGATCTCCTCGATGATCTCCGGGAAGACCATGCCCTTCGACTTGGCGCCCGGCTCGTGGTGCAGCACCATCTTCTCCCGTGGCCGATCCCAGTTGGGCTTGATGGGCCACGACGCGCGCGTCGCGCTCGGGTAGCACCCGATCTGCTCGATGGGGATCGGCTCGAACCCCAGGGCCCACGCGGGCGAGTCGGGAGCGAGCGTGTAGATCCCGTTGCCCTTGTCGACGAGCTTTGGGTCCGCGACGATGGAGCCCTTGTCCAAGCCTTTCTTCAGCCACGCGTCCAATCCGAACACGCCGGTGTTGCCCCGAGTGCCGACGATAAGCTTGCCCCCGCCGGTCCAGATCACGTTCTTGGCGAAACTCGGCATGTTGTGGTCGGGCCCGGTGAAGCGGTACGGCATGGAGTTGGGCCGCGTGCACACGAGCACGTTGCGCTCGCAGCGGTTGCCGGCGAACACGTTGGGGTAGTACTTGTTGTCGCGGATGGGTGCGTACTCGACCTGATACGCGCCGGCGTTGACGACGATGTTGTTGGCGATCAGGTTGTCGCCGCCGCCGTGGACCATGATGCCGCCGCGGCCCGCGCCGACGACGATGTTGCCGACGACTTGCGTGCCGCAGGTGTAGTCGTCGAGGTAGATGCCCCAGGTGAAGTATGGCGACTCGAAGGCCACGCCATCGCGTCCTCGGAACCCGTATCCCACGGTCTTGCGCACGAGGTTGTGCCGCACGATGTTGCCCTTGAGGTGCATGTTGCGGTTCACGAACCGAATCGCGCCCATGTCGCAGGTCTCGAGCACCGCGTGGTGCACGTCGTTGAGTTCCGCGATGTTGTCGTTGCCCTTGATGAAGATGGCGCAGCGCGGGCAATCGTGGAGCGTGCTGCGCCGCGCGACGTTGCCCTCGCCGAGGAGGTTGATGGCGGGACAGTCCTTGGCGTAGAGGCCGATGTCCCACACGTGGCAGTTGTCCGCGACGTTTTTCACGCCGTAGAGCATGAGGCCCTCGCAGCCGATGTCCCACACGTCGCTGCCCTCGACGCGGCACTCCTCGCCGGGGTCGTTGGCGAGCAGAATCTGCCCGCCGCCGCCCGCGCCCATGGGGTGGCCCGTGGCCGGAGTCACGCGGGGGTTGCCGACTTCCGCGAAGGACGACGTGACGCCGCCGATGTTGATGCCCATGTTGCCCACGTTGGTCACCCGGCAGCGGATGACCTCGCACTGGCGCGCGCCGGTCATGCGGATCGCGTCTTGCCGCGCGCACTCGAAGTCCAGGCCCACAAACCGCACGCGCTCGACCGGCTTGCGCTCGCCCTCAGGCTTGGGGAACTCCTCGAAAGGCCGCTTCCAGGCCGTGTTGAGATACCCATGGGGGAACGGGATCTTGCCGTCGACGCGCACGATCTGGTCCATGACCGGCGCGAGCACGTCGCCCTTGATCTCGCCGTTGGGAGGCCAAAAGTAGAGCACGCTGGTTTTGCGGTCGAGGAACCACTCGCCGGGCGCGTCGAGCGCGTCGAGCACGTTTTGGATGAAGTAGCGGTTGAGCTTGCGGAACTGGCCGCGGCACTCGCGCACGGTGATGATGCGTTTCTGCCGGTTGACGGACTGGATGGGCGTGATCGCAAACTGCCAGCCGCGGTTGTACGTGGACACGACTTCGGCTTGCGAGATGTCGCTCCACTGGTCCCAAGGGATGTCTCCCTCGCGGTAGATGAGTTCGCTGCGCGCCTTGCGTCCGGGCCGCGTGCCGGCCGCGTACACGTTGCCTCCGCTGCGCGGGTGCTTGGGGTCGAAGTTCGGATGCCGCGCCAGGACTTGGCGCTTGGAGAAGTCGCCGCTCGTCTTGTAGAAGAGCTGCCAGAACGCGACGCCGGCGAGGCCCTGCTGCTTGAGGTCCGCGCGGTAGATGCTGCCCTTCCAGTGCTGCCAGCCGGTGATCTTGCGGCAGCCGCGGATGACCACTCGCTCGCCGGGCGCGGCCTCCCACGTGACGCCGCTGTCCTCAGGCGTGAGCACGAGCGTCTCTGCCAGATCGTACACTCCCTCGCGAAGCACGACGCGCACGGCCGGGATGGTGCGCTCGCGCCTGAGCGCTCGCACCGCGTCGCGAGCGCGCGCCAACGATGCCAAGGGCTTGGCTTGTGTGCCGGGCCACGCGTCGTTGCCGTTGGGTGCGACGTAGAGCTTCGCCGCGTCTGGCGCGGCGTCCGTTGCCACACATGCGAGCATGAACCACGCGGCGCACAAGGCGGGCAGGGCGAAGCATGAGTGTCCCGTCAGCATCACAGTCTCCTTCCGTGTTGGGCTTCGAGGCCCCTCAGGTGTACCGATTCGCCTCGCGCACTGCAAGGCCGGCTCAACCAGAAGTTTCCACATACGCCTCGCCTGTGCGCGCGTCCGCGCCTGTAGTGCTCACGTCAGTGAGCCTCTGGCGCACGGGCAGCCTCGTGCTGAGGCGCACTGACGTGCGCACTACGGGCGCGCCATTTCTGGGGAAAGTCCTGCGGCTCAATCCCTGAGCAGTTCGTCGACGGCCCCTCGGTCTGCGCCGGCATCGGCCGCGCGATCGAGCATGGCCCGGGCGTCGCGGTCCATGCCGCGGCGTAAGAGGTACGTGCCCATCTTCAGCATCGCGGCGCGGCCGCCGCCGAGCTTCGCCAGACCCATCGAGATCCAATATCGCTTCTCGATCTTGTCGTAGCGTATCATCCTGTCCCTGCCGTTGGTCTCGCGAACTCGCACGCCCTCCTGATCGGCAGCGACGATCGTCCCGGGCACACGCATGAGGCCGTCACTGCCGACGCGCATCATGAAGTCCACGGGCTTGCCCACGCGCGCGGCGAAGCCGTCGAGCACGGCCTGCCAGGCCGCCTGGGCCCACTGGGCCTCGCGCTTTTCCCGCTCCAGTTGCCGGCGCACGGGAGCCGGAGGCCGGGCCGCCAGTGCGCGATCGCAGGCGGCGATGGCCGCGTCGAAGCGCTTGTGGCGCAAGTGCTCCCGCACCGCGTCGATCGTGTCCCTGGCGTAGGCGAGCGCGCCCATGTCGCGGCCCCGCAGGCCGGCGCCAATGCAAGGGGAGTGGCGCTGCAATCGCAGATCGCCGGCCACGGGCTCCACGAACAGAGGATCCTGGTTCATCGCGTCGGCGGCCGCGTCGAAGCTTTCCCGGTCAGCGGTTGCGTTGCCCCACAGGCAGTTGCGCGCCATGAGCGGCGCGTCCCCGCGCACGCGCACACCCACGTCGTTCCGCACGATGATGCTCTCGCGGATCGCGAGTTTGGCGCGCTCCGCGCGCACGCCGCAGGCGTAGTTTGTCACGAGCGTGCACCGGTCGAGCGTGGCTTGGCTATCGAGCACTTCGACTCCGTGTGCCCGGTTGCGCCAGAAGATGCACTCGGCCGCGGCCAGCGCGGCTCCCCCCTCGATGCGCGCGCCGGAGCGCGCGTTGTTGTTCACGATGCAACGCGTGAGCGCGGCTTGGCTCTTGCCGCGTGCGAACAGCCCCTCCCCGCATTTGGTGACGGCCACGCGGTCGAGCGTGGCGCTCGCGCGATCCACCACGATGGCGGCCTGACCCAGACGCGCGAAACTGCACTCTCGGACCGTGATAGCCGCCGCGTCCCTCGCGACGATGCCGCGTGCGGCCGGCCCCGCGAGCACGCACTGTTCGAGATCCAAGGATCCGCCGCGCACATCCACAAGCGTGTCGCGATCACCGATGATGGTGAAACCGCCGACGCGCGCGTCAGCCATGTCTTGGGCGCGAATGCGCGCTTGCACCAACTTGCTGTGGCCGGGGCCGGCGCCTTGGAGCCGGACACCGGCTTTCAAGTCGATGGCGCCGGGCCATACTCCTGCCGGCACGTACACCGTCTGGCCCGGCTTGGCCGCAGCGAGCGCGGACGGGATGTCCTTGAGGCGCTTGGACGAGCCGACGACGAGGAAGCCCTTCCGCGGTCTGGCATCGAGGCGCGCCAGCGCGTCGCGCAGAGGCTGGCTGGGGGCGATGGGTTTCTCCCAAGCCGCGGCGGGAGGCGCCGGCGCAAGCTTCGCGTTGGCTTCGAGCTTGGCGATAAGATCCGCGTCGGCGACGGGCCACGCGCACCGGAAGCCGGTCGCGGCATCGCGGTCCTGGGGGCCTCCCGGCCGCGGCTCGCGGTTGGCGCATCGCAGGCCGCGGCGGTCGTGCCGCCACGAGCCTCCGCGCGCGACGGGCCCGCCGTCCTGCGGGTCTGCGCACCACTCGGCCACGTTGCCGGCCATGTCCTGGCACCCGAACGGGCTGGCGCCCTGGGGGCACGAACCCGCTGGCTTGAGGCCGTCGAAGTCGCCGACCGAGTGTGCGCGGAGCCACTGTCGGCGCTCGTCCTCGCTCTGGAAGGGCCGCCACGTGCGCTCTTCGATCGAGACGCACGCGCGCCAATGCCACTCCTCGCCCCATGGGTAGCGCCGGCCGTCTGGCCCGCGCGCGGCCTTCTCCCATTGCGCCTCCGTGGGCAGTTGTTTGCCGGCCCAATGGGCGTATGCCTGCGCGTCGTCGTGGGTGACGTTGACCACCGGGTCGTTGCCCTTGCCGAGGGGGAGCTTACCGGTTGGCCAGTGCGGCGGCGGTGCGTGGCCGGTGGCCTGCACGAAGCGCTGGTATTGCGTGTTCGTGACTTCGTGCTTGTCGATGCAGAAGGCAGCGAGGGTGGCCTGGTGCTGGGGCCGCTCGTCTGCGTCGCCGTCCGTGCTGCCCATGACGAATGGCCCCGCGGGCACGAAGACCATCTCGCCGCCGTCCTTGCGCCAGAAGAGGCTCCCGCCGGCGATCTCGACGGGCGTGGCCGGCTCGGCTTCGGGTTTGCCTTCGCCGACGACCTCCACGCCTCCTTCCTCAGGCGCGGGCGGCTCGGCCGCCACCGGTGCGGGCTTGGCCGGCTGGGGCTTGGCCTGCTTCGCGGCCTCCTTGCGCAGGATGTCCAAGATGGGCGGCGCGGCCTTGGGCCCCTGAGGCTCGGGCTTTGGCTGGGGCTCCCGGTAGGCCGCGGCGACGCCGAGTGCCGTCAAAGTGACGATGAGCAGCGCGGCCGCGGCGACGCTGGCGTACACGAACGCGGGGCGCTGCATGAGGCGCGGGCCCGCCGGCGGGCTTGCTTCGATCTTGGCTTCGAGTCGCGCGCCCGTGCGCACGACGGTGCCGCACTCGGTGCAGAGGACGGTGTTGGCGGGCTGCGGCGCCCCGCAGTTCGGGCATGGCCGAGTGGCGGCGGGCTCCGGCGATGCAGCGCGAGTTTCCACTTCTACGGCGACGGCTCGATGGGCTCGCCCTCCGTTGGCAGCAGCTCGATCTTGGAGGAGACCGTCATGTGCAACTCCATGGAGCCCGTTCGATCCCCCGATGGAGACACCTTCGCCGCGCGCAAGGCCACGGTCGCGAGGGTTTCTTGCGAGACGGTCCGGCCGCGGTCGACCGCGAAGCGGAAGGTGCCCTTCAGTTGGTGCTGCATGCTCTCCAGGCGCAGGCGAGAGCCGCTGCCGAAGATTGGCTGGTCCCCGCTGGCGAGCGCGCTCTTGGACTCGACTGTGATCACGGCCCAGCGGCCGTTGTTCTCGGACTCAATGCCATCCAGCGTGAAGGTTGCGTCGGTCTGGCCGGTCAGCACGCCGGGGATGTGCACGAGGAACTTCGCCGCCCACTGCCCCTTGACCTTTACGGGCATGCTGGGGAAGCGAAGGAAGGAGGCCGGCTCGACGAGGCCGGCCGTTGCGGACGCGGCTTGCGCCGGGTCGCGGCGGACATCGCCGGTGGGTGAAATGCTCAGGCGTTCGCGCCCGCCGAGCCACTTGGCAAGCGCGGCGAGGCCGGGCGCTTCATGGTCGACTGGGGGTGGAAGCGCGGTGTCGGGGTTCGGTATGGTCACGACGGTCGAGCCGGAGTTGTGCATTACCGCGAGCGTGTCCCCCAGCTTCAGCAGCCGAATGTCTGACCCCTGGCCCGGGAGCTGGCTGCGCATGGTGAACTTGGAGATCCCCACGTCGACCAGGTAGGATCCATCCTCCAGCTTGTGCACTGGCGTGACAGTGAACTCGAGGTCGAGAACGTTCTCCAGCGTTGTGGCGACGTCCACGTCGCCCGACAGCGACGTGGAGATCAGCTTGCCCCTGGCCTCGGTATGGAGCGCGTAGGTGTACGGCTCGCCGATGCACTTGTAGGCCAGGGGGATGGTCTGGGCGCTGGCCGCGGCAGAGAGGGAGAAGATCAACACCGCGCGCGCGTAGAGTGTCCGTAGGGACTGCATGGCGGGAGGAAATCCAATGAGGCGATGGCGGCGGTGGCGGGCCGCCAGGGAGGGGTCACCGGCACGGGGGGAGGGCGGCGGCGATAGTGGTGCCTAGTATACCACATGTCGGACTGGGAGCCAACGGAAACATGGAGCCCTGGAGCCCTCTGGTGTGCAGCGTTCCAGCGCGCCGATTCCAAGAGGTGCGCGATCAGTCACCGCATTCGGCTGAAGTGCCGCGCACCAACGTTGCGTCGTGAGCCAAAGCCTCTATAATTGTCTACTCCTGCCAGCGCCCACCGATACCCGTTCGCCGGTGCCTGGGCCTCCCTGCAACACGCCTATCTTCCTGCCAGATCCATCCCGCACCCATGAACGTCCAATCCTACATGCAATCTGTCTTGGCCAACGCTAAGGCCGCAAGCCGCGACGCCGGCCTCGCGTCGACGGAGCAGAAGAACGCCGCCATCCTCGCCATGGCCCAAGGCCTGCGCGAGGCCGCGGACACGCTGAAAGCGGAGAACCAAAAGGACCTCGAAGCCGGCAAGGAGGCCGGCCTCTCGTCCGCGCTGCTCGATCGGCTCGCGCTGACCGACTCGCGCATCGAGGGCATGGCCGAGGGACTGGAGGTCGTGGCCAACCTGCGCGACCCGGTGGGCGAGATCATGGACGGCTTTGTGCGGCCCAACGGCCTCAAGATCCAGAAGGTGCGCGTGCCCATCGGCGTCATCTTCATGATTTACGAATCCCGGCCCAACGTGACCGCGGACGCGGCGAGCTTGTGCCTGAAGTCGGGCAACGCCTGCATCCTGCGCGGGGGCAAGGAGGCCATCCATAGCAACAAGGCGATCCATCGCGTGCTCGCGGACGCGCTTGAACGGACCGGCCTCAACCCCCACGCGATCCAACTCATCGAGACGGCCGACCGCGAGGCCGTGAGCATCGCGCTGGCCGCGGACGCGTTCATCGACGTAGTCATCCCCCGCTGGGGCGAGGGGCTGATCCGCGCGGTGGTCGAGCAGGCGACCATGCCCGTGATCAAGCACTACAAGGGCGTGTGCCACACGTACGTGGACCGCGACGCGGACCTCGACATGGCGAAGACGATCTGCCTGAACGCCAAGACGCAGCGCCCGGGCACGTGCAACGCGATGGAGACGCTGCTCGTGCACGAGGCCGTAGCGGAGGCGTTCCTGCCGGCCATCGCCGCGGCCATGGAAGACGCCGGCGTGGAAATGCGCGGATGCCCCAACGCGCGGGCCGTGTGCCCTGGTATGAAGCCGGCGACCGACGACGATTGGCCCCAGGAGTATCTCGATCTCATTCTCGCGGTGAAGGTCGTCGCGTCCATCGACGAGGCCATCGAGCATATCTCGACGTACGGCGACCACTCGGACGCGATCGTGACCCAGAACCACGCGGCCGCGATGCGGTTCGTGGCCGAAGTCGATTCTGCGAGCGTGTACGTGAACGCGTCGACGCGCTTCACCGACGGCGGCCAGTTCGGCATGGGCGCGGAGATCGGCATCAGCACCGACAAGCTGCACGC
>JAJRTI010000119.1 GCA_024278415.1 Planctomycetota bacterium
ACCGTAAGGGCGCCCTCTCTCCTCAGATGGCGAATTGCCACCCGAACGGAAGGCCCTCACGGGCCTACTACGAGCGCGGCGGCCAGCGGCCTGCTTGTAGTGGCGACCGTAAGGGCGCCCGCTCCGCCGATGGCGAGTTGTCACCCAAACGGAAGGCCCTCACGGGCCTACTACGAGCGCGGAGCCAGCGGCCTGCTCGTAGTGGCGACCGTAAGGGCGCCCGCTCCGCCGATAGCGAGTTGTCACCCGAACGGAAGGCCCTCACGGGCCTACTACGAGCGCGGCGGCGTCCGAGCCCTGTGCCCCATGCCCTACTTGCCTTGGTCCGCCAAATCCCCTTTGGCGCGTTCGATTTGCTGCTGGATCTTCATCCTTGCGAACTGCGCCTTCAATCGGACTAGCTCCGTCTCCTCAGCCATAAGCTTGGTCGCCAACTTGTCCGCGTGCAGTCTGGCCTTCTCCGCCTCCGCCTTGGCCGCCGCGATCTCTTGGTCTTTGGACTGGAGCTGCTGCGCCAGTTGATCCTTCTGCGTCTGCACGGTGCGAAGCTCGGCCTTGAGAGCGTTGAGGCGCTCCTGGGCCGCGGTCAGCTCCTTTGCGGTGTACTGTTTCTGGGCCTCGACCCGTCCCGTCTCTGCGCGGTAACGGTCGATCTCTTTCTGTGCGGCCATGCGCTTGCGCTTCTCTTCGTCGTACTTGGCGGTGACGTCGGCCAGCTCCTTGAGCAACTGGCGGTGGAGTTCGCGCATGCCGGACGGGCGCAGGGCCGCGCCGCGGGGCTGCATGGGCTGCGCGGTTTCCGGCTGCTGCTCCCAGGCCTGGTTGCAGCCGGCAAGACCGATGAGCGCGAACACGATAGCGCCGAACGCGATTCGGTAGATCGGCTTCATGAGGGTGTTCCTTGCCACAAGCAAAAGAGAAGTCGCGCCGTACGGGCGCCACATTGTACATTTGCGGCACATGCGTATCAAGAACGTGCAATGGCCTGCCAGCCTTTTCGCGCGATCACGCCTCGTAATGCGGGATCTCGACCGGGAGCCCCGTCTCCACGCTCTCCGCGGCCGCGATTGCGATAGCCGCGCTGTTGCGCGCGTCGAGCGCGCCGGACATGGACGGCTTGCCGGACAACACGCGGTCGAGGAACTCCTCTTGGATTTTCGGGTCGCCCCCGCCATGGCCGCCCGGCACCTTCGGCGGGAAATACTCGTCCACCTTGTCCGAGTGGCGATAGGTGACGACGATCTTGAACTCCTGCTCGTTGTTGTAGAAGCCGTAGAGCCGGCCCTTGTCGCCGATGAACGTAAACTCGCGCGTGTAGTCGGGGGTGAAGTGGCATTCGGTATAGGTCATCTTGGCGCCGTTCGCGTAGCGAATCGACACGATGCAGTTGTCCTCCACGTCGCACTCCTGCGCCCACACGCACTTGTCCTCGGCCCGAATCACCACGCCGTAGTCCATGCGGAAACTCTCGTGGTTGATGTAGTAAGGGCAGGTGTCCTTGCGCTCGCAGTCGCGGCACCGCTTGTCGTTGGCCGCGTCGCCGCCGAACACGTCGAGCCCGCCCTCGGCGAACACGCGCACCGGCTCGCTCCCCACGTACCAGTTCACCAAGTCGAGCGAGTGCGTGCCCTTCTCGAGCATGAGGCTCTGGATGTAGTCCTTGCGACGGCGCCGGCCGTGGTAGTAGTACTGCCCGCCCACGGACACGTTGTCCACCGCGTACCCGCACTTGACCTCGCCGATGTCGCCGCGGTCGATGAGCCGGCGCATCTCCTGGCAGAGCGAGCAGTAGCGCAGCTCCAAGCCCACGAGCAGCGTCGTCTGCGCGCGCCGCCACGCGTCGAGGATCGCGTCGCAGTCTGCGATGGACTGGGCCATGGGCTTTTCGAGGAACACGTGCTTCCCGGCGTCGAGCGCGGCGATCGCGTTCGACGCGTGCGCGTGGTCGGGCGTAGCGATGACGACGGCTTCCACCTCCGGGTCCGCGAGCATCGCGTCGAGCGCATCGTACGTCTTGACGTCCGGGAACTTCGCGCGCACCTCGTCGAGCCGCGTGGGGT
Source organism: Planctomycetota bacterium (assembly GCA_024278415.1). The sequence goes on from JAJRTI010000119.1 coordinate 2,061, forward strand.
TCAGGTCGCACGACGCGACGAGTTCCGCGCGAGGATTCTTCCTGAAGCTGTGGTAGCCGAGGTAGAGGCCCCGGCTGCCGAGGCCGACGATGCCGATCTTCACTTTGCGGGACATGGGGGTGAGTGGCTCCAATGGGACGGTAGCCGCAGCCGCCAGGCTGCTGGCGGGCGCCCTGTGGACCGATCCGCGTTGGCCCGCATGCTGGCGCATGCGGCTACCGGTGGATGTGGACGTGCAGCACCAGCCGTGAGATCCTACATGCCGCTCCGATAGCACAGCACGGTCACGCACACGTACGCGAGGAGCAGCACGACGCCGTAGCTGCGTTTGAGGTGCGCGCCGGAAAGCCAGACGCCGACACGAAACACGACCATGATGGCGAGCATGGCCGGGAACAGGAGCTTGAAGAACTGCGGCGGCACATCGAGCCCGCCGCGCGTGACCGCGGCCGACGCGCCCGCGACGAAGAGCACGTTGAGGATGTTCGCACCGATCACGTTGCCCACTGCAAGGTCGCCGTGGCCCCTGCGCGACGCGGTCACGGCCGTGACGAACTCCGGCAGCGACGTGCCGAACGCGACGAGCGTCGCCGCGATCACGGCATCGGGCACGTGGAGCCGCGTCGCGGTCTCCTGCACCATGGGGATGAGTATGCGCGACGACGCGACCACGAGCGCAATGCCGGCAAAGAGCTTGAGCAAGATTGCAACAGTACCTGTCTTTGCCTCCGTTTCAAGAGCGTCCTCTTCGGCGAGTTCGGCCAACCCCTCCATCTCGTGCGCGGTCTTGCTCCACTTGATGGTGAGCCACAGATAGAGCCCCAGAAGCACAAGGAAGACGACGCCCATGGCCCGCGGCAGGCGCCCTCCAACTGTGAACGTCTGGTCAAGCGATGCGAACGGAACGCTGGCCGCGATCAGTAGGATGCCTGCCCCCAATTCCAGCGAGCCCTGGCGCCAGATCACTTCCTTGTGTAGCAGCAGTGGCCGAATCACCGCAGCCGTGCCAAGGATGAGGCTCGCGTTGCAGATCATCGAGCCCACCGCGTTGCCCATGGCCAGGCCCGGCCGGCCTTGGATTGCGGCGAACACGGACACCGCGGCCTCCGGCAGCGTCGTGCCGAGACTCACGATCGTCGCGCCGATCAGCATCTTGGGCACGCCCCATCGGGCGGACAGCGTGACCGCTTCGTCCACCAGCAAGCCCGCGCCCTTGGCCAGCGTGCAGATGAAGAACGCGATCAGCCCGATCAGCGCCGGCAGCGGCAGCCCGGCGACGAAGTTGCTGAGGAGTTCTTGCATGCGGAGGCGAGCGGAGGGGAGAACTGCAAATCAAGCAGGCCAAACGGGCGCAGCCTGTAGGCGCTCAGAACGCGGACATCGGCAGCTTCTTGTCGGTGCGCGGCGCGAGGCGATGTGGTTTATAGTAGGGCAATTCATTGCCCGTCGAACGCCCTTGTCCTTACGAGGCGAACGGGCCCTACTACGAGCGGCGGCAGGAAGCGAGGCACGTTACCACCCAGCGCACGGCCGGTCAAGCGAGGCGTCCGGCAGGCCTCCGAGGCCGCGCGTTTGACGCACGCCGCGGCGCAGCCGTATAATCCCGCCACTCACCCGGCGGGCGGTACAACAGGGGATGAGCCGGGGAGCGGAAAAGCCGGGGACATGTTCCCATTCACCCGAACGACTTCGCGCCATCAGGAGACTTCGCACAGCGCATGGCCGAGCGAGCCGAAGGCAGCAGCTTCGTCGGCGACGTGTTCAAGCTCGTCACGGGCAATGCGTTCTGCCGCGTCTTGGGCTATGCGGCCACGCCGGTCGTCGCGGCGATGTATTCGCCGGCGAACTGGGGCGCCGCGGGAGTGTTCGCCGCGCTGTCGGCGGTCGTCGGGTCGGTGGCCTGCCTCACGTACGACCTGGCCATCATGCTGCCCAAGGACGACGAGGAGGCCGCCAACGTCCTGGGGCTCAGCGCGCTGCTCGCAGGCCTAGCGGCCCTCGCCACGTGGCTCGTGGTCGCCTTGGCCGGGCCGCAGATCTGCCGAACCCTCAAGGCGCCCGGCGTGGCGCCGTATCTTTGGCTCTTGCCGGTGTCGGTGCTGACGGCTGCCGTTGTTCGCGCACTGGAGCACTGGGTGTCCCGGCACAGGCGCTTCGGGCTGTTGGCCGTGAATCGCGCGCTGACCTCAGCCACGATCATCCTCTCCCAACTCGCGTACGCGTTGGCCGGCCGGGCCACGCCCGGCTCGCTCGTGTGGGCTTCCCTGGCTGGGCAGGCCGTATCGCTGCTGTTGCTCGGCGGCTGGACGTGGCACATGGGTTGGCGACTCATGCTCGGGTGCGTGAATGTGCGAGGCATGTGGCGCGAGGCCAAACGTTATCGGCGCTTCCCGCTCGTGAACCTCTGGGGCGTGCTCATCAACACCGTGTCCTGGCGCGCGCCCATGCTCTTGCTCTCTCGGCTGTACGGCCAAGAGACGGCCGGGTATTTCCAGATCGCGACCAAGATCGCCCGGGAGCCGATCAGCCTGCTGGGCTCCGCGGTGGGCCGCGTCTTCTACCAGCGCGCGTCCGACCTCCACGCCCGGGGCGAGGACATGGCGTCGCTCGTGCGCGAGGTCTATCGCCGGCTCGCCGCGTTCTCGATCTTCCCCATGCTGCTGGCGATCCTCGTCGCCCCCGACCTGGTGCTCGTGGTGTGCGGCCCCACCTGGCTTGAGGCCGGCCGGCACGTGGCCATCCTTTGCCCGTCGCTGCTATTGGTGTTCCTGTCGTCGCCCTTGAGCAGCCTGTTCCTGGTGTACGAGCGCCAGGGCTCGTTGCTGTTGATACAGATCGCCATTTTCGCCGCGCGCGTCGGCGCGCTCGTGGCCGCGGGTGCGCTCGGCCTGTCGGCATCCGGCGCGATCCTTCTGCTCTCGGCAGGCGTGGCCGTGGCGTACGCGGGGTTGTTGGTCTGGTGCTTCCGGCTCGCGTCCGTGCCGGGCCGGCGAGCCGTCGGCCTGGCTTGGCGGTACCTCCTCTACATCCTCCCCTGCGCGGCGTTCTGGATTCCCATGAGGGCGTTTGATGCGCTCTCGCCCGCGGGGAGCTTGATTGTGGCCGGCGCGGTGCTCGCGCTGTATTTCGTCAAGGTCGCGGTGCGCGACCGCGTGCTCGTGCGGTTTCTTCACGAGCGCGGCGCCGCGGGCTGAAGCGGGGCCGGGTTTCTCCTGAGGTCTGTTGGTCCGAGCGGCGGCCGTCGCTGGTTCGTAGTAGGGCCATTTATGGCCCGTCCGCAACACTCAAAAACGGGCGATAAATCGCCCTGCTACAAGCGGCCTTCGCGTTCCGCACGGCCCCGTTGGGCTTCCAGACGGCGTTCCATCAGAGGCCCAATGGTGGCCTCTGGTGCTTGTCTCGCAGCGGACGTTACTTGTCGATCACCGCCACGAGCCATTGACAGCGGTCGGGCCGGAGCCGGCTGAGCCATCGGTCCAGCGTCGCCAACCCGCGGCCCCCTGTCCAACGCGCCAAGCGCACCAGATACTTCGAGCCGATGGGCTCCTGTCGGAACTCCCGAGGCGCCGCCCCGAGTGCGTCGAGGTACGCGGGGAACGTGGCCTCATCATATGAACGCAGGTGGCCGTAGTTGGGCGTGGGTTTGCCGCAGTGCGTGCACAGGTGCGCCAGGAGGCGCTCCCGATACGGCACGGTGACGACGACGCGCCGCCGCGCGACCCGCAGCAGTTCGCTCAGCCCGCGGCGGTCGTCGGCCAAGTGCTCCAGCACTTCCATGCACACGACCGTGTCGACGCTCGCGTCGGCGAACGTGCGCAGCCAGCCGTTGCGGAAGTCGACGGCCACCACGTCGCCGGCGCCGATGAACTCGATGGCCGCCTGCCGCGTGGCCTCGTTCACGTCCGTGCCCCGAATCTCGTGGGTGGCCTTGAGCAAGCGCAGAAAGTCTCCGCGGTAGCAGCCCACCTCGAGCACGGACTCGCCGGCCACCTCGCGGGCCACGCGGCGCAGGCGCCATTGGTCGAGGAACGACGTGGGCGGCGACAGAGGCGCACCCATGTTGTCATAATACCCGGGCAGCGATTCCGCTGGGTTTTCGTATTCCACGATCAGCCTGTGTTGGAGTTCGGACAGCGCTTCCGCTTGTTGGCAGGTCGTGCTATTCTCTGTCGATTCGGCGTCCGTCGATCCGCGGCGCAACGGTAGCCGCATTCGCCAGAATGCGGGAGTCTGGTAAGCCGCTCGCCGGCAGGCCCGCATGCTGGCGCATGCAGCTACGCGTCTGCGTGCGCTTCTTCGGGTGCTCACGCGAGACGCGCAGGCATGGCGCGACATTATAGTCTGCACTGCCCCTCTTTTCACCCGTCCGCCTCTCGACATGAAAGTGTGCATGCTATTGGCTGGCGACTGCCACAGCGATCCACGGGTCGATCGCGAGGCGCGGGCGCTCTTCGCCCGTGGCCACCAGGTGCTCGTGCTGGCGCGCCGAGGCCGCGCCCTGCCCGACGTGGAGGACCGAGAGGGCTACCAGATCCGGCGCATCCCCATTGGCCCCCGCCAGCCTGGCGCGGCGCTGACACGAGGGCAACGGCTCGCGCTCAACATGAGGACCATCGCCGCGGCCGTAGCCCTGCGCACTGACGTGATCCATGCCCACGAGTTGCGCACCATGGGCATCGGCTGCGTCGCGGCGGCGAAGCTGCGCGTGCCGCTCGTCTACGACTCCCATGAACTCCACACCGAACTGGAGAACACGGGCGCACGATCGATGGTCAGGCGGTTCCTATTCTCCGCGTTCGAGCGCATGGTCATTCGCCGGGCGACCGAGGTCATCACGGTCAACAACTACATCGCCGACGAACTCGCGCGGCGCTATGGCATCGCCCGGCCGGCGGTTGTCATGAACTGTGTCGAGTTGCCGGAGGAGTCCGTGCAGCCCGTCGATCTGCGTCGGCTCTTGGGTCTGCCCCGCGGCGTGCGCGTCGTCGTGTATCAGGGCGGCATGGCGCCCTACCGCGCGCTGGACAAGCTCGTGTTGTGCGCGCGTCTCTTGGACAACTGCGTGCTGGTTTTCATCGGCGATGGGCCGATGCTGCCGCCGCTCCAGCGTCTGGCCGCGGAGCAGAACCTCCAAGACCGCGTCCGGTTCCTGGGCCGCGTGCCCATGCACGAGCTGTTGAGCTACACGCTGGGCGCAGACGTTGGCGTCGCGGCGTTCGAGAACACGTCGCTCAACAACTACTACGCGAGCCCCAACAAGCTATTCGAGTACATTGCGGCCGGCATCCCCGTTGCCGCCAGCCACTTCCCCTTCGTCACGGACGTCGTCGTGGGCTGCGACGTCGGCGCGGTGTTCGACCCGCAGCGTGTCGAGTCCATGGCGCGGGCCATCAACCGTCTCGTGTCGTCCCACGCGCGCTTGGCCCAGCTCCGGCGCAACGCGCGGCGCGCGGCCGAGCGCTACAACTGGCGCGTCGAGTCGCAGAAGCTGCTCGATGTCTATCAGCGCATCAGCGCTTCGTAATTCCCTGGCGCGGCCGTTGGCCGCAACCAGAGAGTTCGGAGAAGTCCCACGGATGGCAGAGCGGACCCACGGATGTGGAACAAGACCCCGATAGGGGTCAGACAACATCGCACAGCCCTTCCCCGTCATCGGCATGGGGGGGGCCGTCACGCAGGATGCACCACTGCCTCCGACTGGTGCAGTCGTCCGTGACCATCCCTTACGTCAATAACGCAGAACCGCTCCATGTGCGGAATCGCGGGCATCTACAACCTTGACCCGGCGCGTGTGGACGCGCCCGCGCTGTGCCGCATGACGGAGAGGCTCCGGCATCGGGGGCCGGACGACGAGGGATACGTGCTCATCGACACGCGCGCAGGCGAGGCGCAACACGCGGGCGGCAAGGATACGCAGGCCGGCCTGTCCCTGCCCAGGGTCGCGGAGGTCGATGCGCGCTCGGCCAACTTGGGCATGGGACACCGGCGCTTGGCCATCATCGACACCTCCGCGAGCGGCCACCAGCCCATGAGCAACCGCGATGGCAGCCTCTGGCTCGTGTACAACGGCGAAGTGCACAACTATGTCGAGTTGCGTCTTGAGCTACAGGACGCGGGCTATACCTTCCGCACGCACACGGACACGGAGGTGGTGCTCGCGGCGTACGAGGAGTGGGGAGTGGAGTGCCTGCGCCGGTTCAACGGCATGTGGGCGTTCGCACTGTGGGATGGCCGGCGCGGGCGCCTGTTCTGTGCGACGGATCGGTTTGGGATCAAGCCCTTCTACTATTGGCGCGGCGACGGCTGCTTCGTCTTCGCGTCTGAGCCCAAGGCGCTCCTGTGCCACAGCCGCGTGCCGCGGCGTCCCAACCCGCAGGCCATCTTCGACTACCTGGCCTGGGGACGCACGTCGCATGGATCGGGCACCTTCTTCGCAGACGTGAAGTGCCTGCCTGCGTCCCATCATCTCGTACTCGACGCCGGCGGCGCGTGCCGCGTCGAGCGCTGGTGGGGCATCGAGCCCAGCCTGGCCGTCACCGGTGGGTCCATTGATGAAGACGAGGCCAAGGAGCGCGTCACCGAACTGCTCACGGACGCGGTGCGCATTCGGCTGCGCACGGACGTGCCCGTGGGCACGTGCCTGAGCGGCGGGTTGGATTCGTCGACGATCGTGTGCATGGCCAACTCGCTAATCTTCGGCGAAGGCGCGGTGGACCGACGACTCGTTGGCGACAAGCAGAAGACGTTCAGCTCCTGCGCGCACGATGCGCGCTTCGACGAGCGCGAGTTCATTGCCCGCGTGGCGGAGCACACCGGTGTCGAGGAACATCACGTGTTCCCCACAGGCGCAGACCTGTGGCGCGACCTGCCTCGGCTCGTGTGGCAACAGGACGAGCCGTTCGGCAGCACGAGTGTGTACGCGCAGTGGCGGGTCATGGAGCGCGCGGCCGGCGCGCGCGTCAAGGTCCTCCTCGACGGACAGGGCGCCGACGAGGTGCTGGCCGGCTACCCCAGCTACTACCCTGTCCTATTCGCCCACCTCGCGCGGTCTGGCCGCGTCCTGAGAGCGGCCCGAGAAGCGCGCCGCGCCGCAAGCCTCGCCCCGCGAAGCGCGCGGCGCGATCTCGCGGGCACGCTCTACTATCTGGCGTCGCCGCGGCTCATGCTCGCGGCGCGGCGCCTGTTGGGCCGCGCGCTTGGCGTGCAGAGCCAAGCCGCGGTCGCGGCGCTCCAGGACTCCTTCAGGGAGCAAGCCGCAGACGCCGGGCTCGCGCGGCTCCGCGGCCAACACCAAGCCGCGTCCAGTCTGCACACGCATCTCCTCGACCAAATCTTCGACGCCAGCCTGCCCCATCTGCTGCGCTATGAGGACCGGAACTCCATGGCGTTCGCCATCGAATCCCGCCTGCCATTCCTCGACCACCGTCTCGTCGAGTACCTATTCTCGCTCCCCGTCGACTTCAAGATGCGGGATGGCTGGACGAAGTGGATCTTGCGACAGAGCACGGAACGCGTCCTGCCCGAGGCCATCCGGTGGCGCCGCGACAAGATGGGTTTCGTCACTCCCGGGGATACATGGCTCATGGAGAACCGAGACGAGGTGCGGTCTCTCTTCGATGGCGAGCCCATGAGCGCGGAGTATGTGCGGCCGCAGGCGGTCCGCGCGGCGTTGGACGGCCTGCACGACGCGCCGCGGCCCGGCCGGCGTACGCTCGTGTGGCAGTGGCTCAACTTGGAACTCTGGCTCAGGGCATTCTTCGGCGAGGGCGCGGGAGGCCCACCATGAGCGAGGCAGCCAGACGGGCGACTCGGGTCTGCGTGCTCACGTCGGTGCACAGGCCCTTCGACCCGCGCATCTTCTTCAAGCAGTGCCGGTCGCTCGCCGCGGCCGGCTTCGACGTGACGCTCGTGGCGCCGGCGGGGTTCGACGAGGAACGGCGAGACGGGGTGAGGATCGTGGGCGTGAGGCCGCCTCGGTCCAGGCTGGGGAGGCCGCTCGTGTGGCGCCGCTTGCTGCGCGAGGCGCTCCGACTGAGGCCCCACGTCATCCACTTCCACGACCCGGAGCTGCTCCTGCTCGCGCCCCTGCTCAAAGTGCTGTGCGGCCGGCGCACGAAGCTGATCTACGACGTGCACGAGTACGTCGTGGACTCGATCCGGCACAAGGTGTGGATACCCGCCGCGGTGCGCGGCCTGGCCGCGTGGCTCACGTCGCGCGTGGAGCGCCTGCTGGGCCTGGCCGTGGACGGGCTCGTGCTTGTGGTAGAGGGCCAGGCGCCGCTCTATGCGAGTTGGCGCGCGACGCGGGCGGTCGTGCACAACTACCCGGATCCCGATCTGTTCGACGCCGCGCGGCCGCTGCCCGAGTTCCCAGCCGAGCGGTTCAGGCTGGTCTCCATCGGCTCGCTCTACGCGCGACGCGGCATCATGACCATGCTGGAGGCGTTCGCTCAAGTCGTGCGCGACGTGCCTGGCGCTCAACTCATCCTTGGAGGCGCGTTCGAGAGCGATGCGTTCCGCTCACGAGTTGAAACTTTCATTCGTGAGAAGGACTTGAAGAGCAATGTTGCACTTGTGGGTTGGGTGGACCACGACCGATTGGGCGACTACCTAGCGAGCGCGGACGTGGCGTGGGTACCGGGTGCGCCGGTGGCCCAGTATCAGCGCCGGGGCGTGAGCACCAAGCTGCTGGAGTGCATGCTGATGGGCCTCCCCGTGGTCATGGCGGACTGTCCGCACTACGGCGACTTCGTCGCCGAAGCCCAATGCGGCATCGTCGTGCCGGCGACGGATGCGGCCGCGCATGCGGACGCGATCCTTCGCCTTCACGCGCGGCCCGAGGAGAGGCGGGCAATGGGTGAGAAGGGCCGGGGCCTCGTGTTGCAGCGCCACACGTGGGCGAGAGAAGCCGCGTCGCTGCTGGGGCTGTACGAGCATCTGCTGCGTCGGCCAGGCTGATCCCACGGCTTGCGGAGCCGCCCCACGGATGCAGCCACTCCCAGCGCTGAAGCGCTGAGCTGTTTTCGGCCGTCCCTGCGGGACGCTGGGCTTAAGTCAGCGCCACACGAGGACAAGCCCCGTGCTGGCGAGGCAAACTTGACACAACTGTCACGTTTTCGCGTCTTGGAGACGATTAATAGCAAGAAGGGCAGCCGTTGGGGCTGCCCTTTTTGGCGTGGCGCTTGTGTTGGGTTCGCTCTACTCGCCCTCTCGTTCATCGCCCTCTGCCGCGCCCGGCGCGGGTTCTTCGATCTTGTGCTTCTCGTCAAGCCACGCGCCGAGGTCGATGAGGCGGCATCGCTCTGAGCAGAAGGGGTAGTTCGGCGAGTCCTTGATCGTGGTGTACGTGAAGGCCTCGCCGCATTGCCGGCACTTAGCTCTTCTTAGCATCCTTGGTCGAGCCCTTGCTGCTGTCGGATTTGGAGTCGGATTTGGAGTCGGACGCAGAGCTACTGGAACTCGTGTCGCTCTTGGCTTTGTCCGCCTTGGCGCTGGACTTGTAGCTCTCGCTTCGGTAGTCGGTGCAATAGAAGCCGGAGCCCTTGAAGATGATCGCCGCGCCGGAGCCGATGAGCCTCCGGAGTTTGCGCTTGCCGCATTCGGGGCATTTCTTCAGCGGGTCCGACGTGATGGACTGGAACTGTTCCATGGTGTGCCCGCAGGAGGCACATTCGTATTCGTAGGTAGGCATGGCGCCGCTCCTTGGTGTGGCGTTCCGAGAATCCGTGCATGGACTGAGCGCGCTCGCTGCGCACTTGCCGGACCTGGCGGGAAGAGTGGAAGAGTGGAATGATGCCGCGCTAGCGTGCGCCTTCCAACATTCCAACATTCCATCCTTCCGCTCCTGGGTTGCGGGCGAGGCCCGCTCTGTTATTGTTGATCAAACGTCATCTTGCTGTTGTGGCGTGGTGGCGACGACGACTTGCGCTGCGCGGAGCACGCGGTTGCCGGCCGTGTAGCCCTTGCGCAGTTCCTCCACGACCGAGCCGTCTTCGTGCTCTTCCGTTGGCAACTGCATGAGGGCTTCGTGGTACGTGGGGTCGAAGGGCCGGCCCTTGGCCTGGATAGGCTTGATGTTGTGCTTCTCCAGGGCCTTGTAGAGTTGTGACTCGATCATGCGCACGCCATCGGCGAACGCGGCGGGATCGGCCTCTCCCTGGGGGGAGTCGAGGGCTTCGAGGGCCCGGGCAAAGTCGTCCAGCACGGGCAACAGTTCGGTGGCAAAGTCGTGGATTGCGCTTTCGCGAATCGTGTCCATCTCCTTGCGCGCGCGCTTCTGGTAATTGGACAACTCCGCGCGTGCGCGCTGGAGCATGTCGACGTATTCGTCGGTCTCGGCCGCCTTTTTCTGGAGTTCCTCCAGCTTGTCTTTGGCGACCATGACGAACTCGGCTCCGTTGCCCTCAGCGGCCGGCTCGTCGCCCGTTGCTTCGGCCGGATGGGGATCTTCGGGCAGTTCGTCTGTCCGGTTCAAGTCGTCGCGGTCGTTGGTGTCGTTGTCTTGCATGTCGGGCTCGGGGCTTACTCGAAGTATTTCTTCACCTTGTCGAAGAAGCTCCTGCGCCGGTCGCTCACGTGCGCGTCTTCGGTCTTGGCCAACTCGCGCAGCAACCGCTCCTGGTCTGGAGTGAGCTTTTTGGGCACTTCCACGATCACGCGCACGAGTTCGTCGCCTCTGTGCATGCCGCGTAGGCTGGGCAAGCCGCGGCCTCGGAGCGCGAGTATGTCGCCGCTCTGTGTGCCCCGTGGCACCGAGAGCGTGGCCTTGCCGTCGAGCGTCGGCACGTCGATGTCCGCGCCCAACGCGGCTTGAGTAAAGGTGACCGGGAGGTCGCACAGAATATCGTCGCCGTGCCGCTCGAACAGGGGATGCGGCTTGACGTGGATGTCGCAGTATAGGTCGCCGCGGGGCGCGCCGTTGTCGCCCGGCTCGCCTTGCTCGGCCACGCGCATGCGCGTGCCGTCTTCGACGCCGGCCGGGATGCGGATCGTGATCTGCGCCTGCTGGGCCACGCGGCCGTTGCCGTGGCACTTGCGGCAGGGCGACTCGATCACCTGGCCCTGGCCCTGGCAGTTGGGGCAGGCCTGCCGGATGGTGAAGAAGCCTTGGCTGGTCTGCACCTCGCCGCGGCCGTGGCAATAGCCACACGCCACGGGCGACGTGCCGGGCTTCGCGCCCGAACCGTGGCACTCGTCGCAGATCTCGCGGCGCGCCACTTCGATGACCTTCTCCACGCCGGTGGCGATCTCGTTGAGGTCGATCTCGATGTCGCACCGCAGGCTCGCTCCTCGCCGCGGGCCGCGTCGCTGGCCGCCGCCGAACAGGTCGCCAAAGATGCCGCCGCCGCCGCCGAAGATATCGCCGAACGCGTCGAAGATATCGTCAAACGAACTGAAGCCGCGCATGGACCGGCCTCTGAGCCCGGCCTCGCCGTATTGGTCGTAGAGTTGCCGCTTTTCCGCGTCTCGCAGCACCTCGTACGCCTCGGCGGCCTCCTTGAACCTCTGCTCGGCCTGCTTGTCTCCCTTGTTGCGATCCGGGTGGAACTTGAGCGCCATCTTGCGATAGGCGGTCTTGATTTCGTCGTCCGTGGCATTGCGGGCGACGCCGAGGATTTGGTAGTAGTCCTTGGCCATATCCTGTCGAATCGATCAAGGGAGCCGCCGCGTTTGGCGGTGCAGCATCGGCCAATTGGCGGGCGAAGCGGAAACAAGCAAAGGTATCAGAGCCTCAGTGGAAAGTCAAGACTTGGGCGCTTCGCGCATATACAAACCCCATGCCGAAAACGCTGAAGCGAGCGGCTATCTTAAGTCCAGTTAGTTCAACGGCTTATCGGGTGAGGGAAACGATAGGGTCTTACGCTGACTGCCAAAGTGGCAAGCCGGTGAGGGCCCGGGCCGAGGCCCGTCTGCCAGAATGTGCTACACGACCAACGCCAGGGGTGTCGAAGCTCCTTTGCACTTCGATCGAGGCCACACGCGACGCGTTGACATGCCCTCCGGGCGGCGGTAACATTGCCTCGCCGTTGTCGATCCGTCCGTGTGTTCCATCAGGGAAAGGGAGTGGCCAACGTGTTCCAGTCAAATGTTTTCGGAACCGTGCAGAGGGTGGCGCTTGTCGCCGTCGTGAGCCTGTGGGCCGGCCGCGCGCGAGATGCCACGGCCGAGCGGCTGCCGGGGGGCTACTACAACCAATACCACTTCAACTACGTCACTCCGCACACGCCCTGGGCCAAGCCTTACGCCAAAGGCAAGCTCCGCGTCTTCGTCATCGCGCCTACCCACGCCGCGCGCGAAGTCACCGAACTCGCCCAGCGGCTCGACTGCGTCATCGGAGGCGAAACCGCGGTGGGCTCGCGCAATCTCGGCCACACCAGCCGATACATCGCGATGGTCAAAGGCACCTCGCCTACGGAGAAGAAGTACACCATCCTGCGCAAGCTCCGAGAGCCGTACGACGTGTACGTGCTCGCCAACTTCGCCCTCACCAAACTGCCCGTCGAGATCCAGTTCGAAATTCTCAAGCGGGTGAAGTTCGGCGCGGGGCTGGTGCTGGCGTACAAGCAACCGTCGCGCCCGCAGATGTGGCGGCATCCCCTGCCTGGCGCCAAGGCGATCGCGAACGAAGTCCCGCTCGCCGGCCTCAACTTCTACCGCACGACCTTTCTGCAACAGGCGAAGGCCAAGTCGCTCAGCCAGGGCGTGGGCAAACTCGTCCAAGGCTACCGAATCGGCAAGGGCCGCGTCGTGCAACTCGACTACGCGGTGGCCAGCAACGTGTGGATCGCCGGCGGCTGGTGCCTCACCCCGGCCGAGTTGTTCACGTACCGCACCGTGACCGATTACGACTACCACCAGTCGCTCGTGGCCAAGGCCGTGCTGTGGGCGGCCCAGCGCGAACCGGCCGTGCGCTTCACCTCGCTGCCCATCGATGGCTTCACGCTCAGCAGCGACGCGCCCGGCCACCGCGTCGCGGTCTGTGCGACCAACACGTCCGCTGCCGCGCTCGACGCGACGCTCGAAGTGTCCGTGCGCAACGCGTGGGGCAAGCGCGAGTTCGCCAAGCCGCGCGCGGTGGCGCTCACGCCCGGCGCGAACGCGC
>JAJRTI010000120.1 GCA_024278415.1 Planctomycetota bacterium
CATCTCGGAGCGCTAGCAGCCGTGCTGTGGTCCTGACGCCGCGGGCGCCGGGCCGGCCTACTTGTAGTCGCCGATGAGCACGAATGGCGCCCAGAAGTAAGGGTGGCTTCCAAGGCGATACCCCGAACGCTGGCGGGCGGCCTCCGCATCGATCGCGATGACGCCTCCGGGCCCTCGGACGGTTCCCAACTCCACCTCGCCTCGGATCAGAGCCAACTGCGCTTGGCGCAGAGCCTCCGCCTTGTTCATGCGCTTCTGCTTCCAGCTCTTGAAGAACTGGGTCATCAAGGTCACGGTCGAATCGTCGGCGACCTGCCACAGGCTCCCCACCACGCTCGACGCGCCGGCAAAAAGGAACGCCTGAGTGAGGCCCGTGAAGTTGTCGGCTTGGGTCCGGCGGCCGGCATAGCCTCCCGAGAGGCCGGTTTCGCATGCCGACAGCACCACCAGGTTGGCCTTCAGGTCCGTGTCGAATATCTCCGCCACGGTCCACCGGCCGTCTTCGCCCTCGCCAGGGGTGAAACGCAGGTTCGACTGCGTCGGGTCTTGCCACCGCATCTCGCCGTGAGTGGGAAAGGTCAACACGTCGAAGCTTTGGACCCGCTCCTTGACCCGCTTCTCCGTCGCGTCGGCGCCCCGAAGCACCTCGCGCTCTTCAAACATCGCGGCCACCGCCTCGGCTTCCAACTCCGTGGCCGGCAACGGATCCAAGCCTGTGGCGGGGTTCGCCACAGCGAAGCAGCTCGCCCGGTTGCCCATGTTGCAGTTTCGACAATGCCGGAGCACGTTGATCGAGAACGCATAGGCGACGCCGGTGCGCTCGATGAGATACCGATCGTCGGGCCCAATCAGCGCGTGGAACGGCAGGTAGTGGAGCACGCCATGGGGCACAATGTAAACCAAATCCGCCGACGCGAGGTCCTCCTCGAACGGGCTGAGCAGCGCCGCATAGAGCTGGCGCAGCGGCTCGCGATAGGCCGTGCTCATGAGCTTCTCCGCGGACAGCGACTCCACCGCGCTCGACCGAAACTCATCGAGCAGGCGGGCCAACTCCTCTGGCTTGGCCTTGAGCCGCACCGCTCGCACGCCCTCGCGGCGCAATACGAACGCGCACGCAAGCTTCTCGCCCAGGAAGTACTCGATCGCTATCGAGCGCGGCGGCAGCAGCCGCAGAAGCGTTGTGTGCGGGTTGGCCAGCTTGGCCTGCTGCGGCGCTTGCGCGCGTGTGAGCGCACGTTTGCAAGCCCCCAACTGCATGCGCAGCAAAGCCAATTGCGACGCCTGGCGCTCCGGCCACCGGCCGTACACCCGCTGGATGAGGGTGCGGCCCCTCCTTGGCGCGGACTGCCCCGCGGCGACCGCGGCGATCGCTTGGTCCAGCATACGCTTCTGCTGCTCCAGCCGCGCGGTTCGTCGCTTCAGCGCCTTGGGTCCAAAACGGTCGAAGAAAGCCATGCCCTTGCACCGCTCCGCGGCCGCGACCGCGTCCGCGGGGCGATCCAGATCGAGGTAGGTTTCCACGATCGCTTCGTAGAGCTTCGCCTTGTCCTCGCTGAAGAACGCCTTCTGCTCCTCCGCGGCCAGACTCTCGCGTTGCGTCTCCACGGCTTCCAGCGCGCGTTCGAAGTACTCGGCCGCCTTGAGCCGTTGGAACTGGCCCCCGCCTGGCCCGCTTTGTGCGGCCATGCGTTGGTAGCATTGGCCGATCTTGAACAGCGCCTCCCATTGCCACCCAGCCAACCCGCCCGCCTGCGCGGCTTGGAGCGAACGCTCGCAGTATTTGATGGCCTGGCTGTACGCCCCTTCGGCTGCGTACGAACTCCCCACGATGTAGAAGCCGGTGACGCGTTGCACTTCCTGGCCCTTGCGCGTGGCGAGCCTCAGCGCGGCTTGCGCCTGTGCCGGGGCCTCGGCGTGCCGGCCCCGAGCCAACAGCGACAAGGCAAGCGCGACCCGATAGCGGCACTCGACGAGCGGATTGTTGCTCTGCTCGGCCACAGCCAAGGCCCTGTTAAGCAGCTCCCCGGCCTGCTGATGCCGGCCGGCCATGCTCTCCAGCAGGGCCTTGGCAATAAGCAGCCGGCCTTTGGCCGCGGCGTCCGCCACCTGCTGTCCCACTTGTTCCGCGCGGGCGATCGCCCGTTGCGCGCCAGGATGGTCGCCCAGGCGCCGGTACACTTCAAACGCGTCCAGATGCGCCATCAGCCGCGTCTGGCTGTCGCCGAATGCTTCCGCCAACAGCGCGTTCCAACGCGCGACACGAAGCGCTGCGCTGAGGCCTTCGCGCCGGTCGCGGGACCGAATGAGCGACCGCAGCGACCGCATGCCGGCCATGAGCGCGTTCGTATCGCCGGCCTCGGCGCCCCGCGCCACGACCTTGCCGGCCGCGCGAGCCCATGCGATGTCCTGCTTGGCTTCCTGTGGGAGCTTCGTCAGGGCCTCGAGCATCGCCAGATCGCTCTTGGCCTGATTGATTGCGACAGGCACCTTCATGGCCGCGGCCAAACGCCGGTTGCCCACGGCTCGGGCCAGGCCGGCGTCGTAGTATCCGCATTCGAGCGATTGGCGCACGAACGCGCGCAGCGCGGCGAAGTCGCCGGCCAGCTCGGCGCCTGCGGCCTTGGCGACGCGCGCGGCGAGCGCGGCTCCGCGGTTCACGTACGCCATGTCCACGCGGCCGGGCGCGGCCGCGGCCACATTGACCATAGCCGCCATCCAGTTGTCGCCATGGGCTTGGGCAAACGCGCGCGCGGTGCGCTGCGCCAAGGCCATGGCGTCCCTGTTCGACGCGGCCAGCTCGCGCATCACGGCCGGCGCGTCGATGGGCGGCCTCCAGGACTCGTGGCTCGTGGCCAGCTCCAGGCAGTCGGCGAAGAACAGGGTGGCGTACTCCGGGCTGGCCTTCACCACGGCTTGCACAGCCGCATCGTCGCCCTTGACCAGCACGTACGCGGCCGCGAGGTACGTCATGCCCCGGCCGGCCAGCAGCGACTCGGCCGGCATGTCGTTGATGCGCTCCACGGACTCGAGCAAGCGGCTGTTGCCATGCTTGTCGCGGCACACCTCCGCGACCATGGCTGCGATCTCTTGCTTGTCCTGGTTCAGCGGCATGTGGAGCACGGACTCGCGCAGCATTTCGCGTGTGAAGAGCTGGGCGAAGTACGGGTTGCCGGCCACCGGCTTCTCCAGGTCGTAGCGCTTCATCGCAGCCGACGCGCGCCAGAGGCTGGCGTAGTATCGGCCGAAACTGGTCCGGGCCTCGCCGGGCAGACCGACGATGGGGCACTGAATCTTGGGCCGCAGGCTGAGGCGAACCCGGCGCTCGTGTGCGGATAGTACGCGCACGGCGACCGCGCCGGAATTGGATTGGGCGAGGAAGAGATCTCCAGTCGGGCTCAGGCAGGCCTGGCTGAACGAGCCGTTCACCAGGCGCACCTGCCTCCCGGATTCCACGTTCCAGAAGCTGACGCCTCGGGCCGGATCGCGCAGAACGAACTCGCGGCCGGCGTTCACGAATCGCAAGGGGATCAAGTTGCCGTATTGCCCCCCTACTGTTGCGATCTCGCGCCCGGATTTCGCGTCCGTGAGCAGGATGCCGCGCGCCTGGGGCAATGCGAGGACGCGGCCATCCGGACTGAAGACCACAGACGCGGTTCGCCCAGGGTATGCCGACCACGCCTGCAGCTCCCGGCCGTCGCGAACATCCCAAAGCTTCACCACGCCTTCGCTGCCAAATGTGGCGAGCCGTCGGCCGTCAGGGCTGAAGCGCACAGACCGAAGCGCGCGTGGGTGCGCTTGGAGCTTGTGTCGCGTCGCGCCCGTTTGGAGATCCCAAAGCAGAGCCAGACCATCGGCCCCGGCGGAAGCCAAGAGCTTGGAGTCCGGGCTGAAGTCCAGGGCGACGATCTGTTCGGTGTGGCCCTTCAGCACGTGCTGTTCGCGTCCTTGCGCCACATCCCAAACGCAAATGCTCTTGTCCGACAACGGTGCGGCGAAACGGCTGCCGTCCCGGCTAAAGCGCCTGGTGGACGAGGAGGCGACGCTCGGGACGTCGCGATATTCGTAGTAGCCATACATGAACGTCCTGGAGTTGACCGCGGGCGCGGTTTTGGGAGTCTTGTGCGCCAGCCGCCTGATCCGTTTGCCGGTACGAGCGTCCTTGAGCACGAAAGCAGGGCCCTTCTTCGATTGCACATCAAGCGTGACGAACGTGTCGCCTTTCGGGCTGAACATCGGCATTTGCGATCCACCGTATGACTGGCGGGCGAGAGCGAAGCAGTGCTTGCCGGTGGGCACGTCCCAGAAGCTCAATGTCTGGGTCGCGGAAACGGTGACTAGTATGCGGCCGTTCGGGCTGAACCCCACCGGCGACAAGCGGCTTCCGGGCGTCTTCAGCGTCAACACGTCCGGCGCGGGGGCGACGCTCCACACCGAAACGGCCGCGCCCCGGCCGGCGAACGCAAGCGCTTGCCCATCGGGGCTGAACGCGACGGCCGAACCTGTGGCGTTGATCGTCCAGAGCGCCCGTTGCCGGGACACGTCCCACACGTCCGTGCGGGCGCTGGCGTATCCCATGCTGTCGCTGAGCGCAAGCAGTCTGCCGTCGGGCGAGAACGTCATGGCTTGAATGAGCCGATTGGGCAGGTCCAGCAAGGCGATGAACCGGCCCTTCGCGGTGTCCCACAGCTTCACCCCCTCTTGCCTTGCGGCGACCGCGAGCGTGCCGCCATCCGGGCTGAAACAGAGCGCAGTTACTTGATTCGTGATTGGGCCGAGTCCCTGCCGCGTTCGGCCGGATTGGACTTCCATCAGCAGGACTTGGCGCTTTGATGCATCGGCCACAGCGGCCAGGTCGCCTTTCGTGCTGAGACGCACGACTCGCCCACCGGACTCGTACTCACTGTAGGAATACCGACTCGAAGTCTGCTGTGACAATGAAGATTGATAGAGCTGCTTGCCGGACGCGACGTCCCACACGCCATAGCCCTGCAACCCAGCCGCGTACAACTGCCGGCCCGAACGCGTGAACCCTACCTGGCTCACGCGGCCGGCCAACACGCCGGCCGGAGGCGACTCGCGCGTCACCGTAGATTGCGCCCAGAATCCCCCCTCTCTTGGCTCTTCTAGCAGCATCTCCGCAGCAGGCCCGGCCTCGCCCGGCGCCGTCTTCTGGCGAACCGAGATGGTTCTCCGCAGCTCGCCGGTGCGCGCATCCCACAGCTTCAACATGCCATCCGATCCCGCTGACGCCAGCAACGCGCCGCGCGCGTCGAAGGCCAACGCGGTTGCGCCGTTGCTGTGCCCGGCCAACACGCGCATCTGCCTGCCGTCCTGAGCGCCCCAGATGATGATGGATCCCGACGCGCTCGATGTGGCGACGTACGCGCCGTCGGGGCTGAAACACACCGCGGTGGTCGTGCTCTTGTGAGGGCCCAGTTGCCGCAGTTGCCGCCACTTCAGACGCGAAGCCACGGCATAGCGAGCCGGCAGCTCGATGGCAGGCTCCGCGCCGGCGATGAGCCGGACCTCGGCGGGTGCGGCTGACCGACGCGGCTCCGCGGCCACCAGCGCCTCCTCCAGCCGGCCGTCGCCGCCGCAACGCAGGCAGGGCACCTTCTTCTCGCCTTTGCATTTAGCGCAGGGCGTGGGAATCTGGCCTTCGCCCTTGCACTCGGGGCACTTCACGGTGCCGCGGCCCCCGCACTTTCGGCAGTTCTGCCAGCCGTCGCCTCCGCAGGATCGACACTTGACCTGCACGGTGTAGCTGTAGCTCTGCGGACCGTTTGCCCCTATTTGGACCTTTCTTCTCGTCTTATATCGACGTCCTGTGCCGCCGCAGACCTTGCAGGTCTTGCCCTTGGCTCCTTGGCAAGAAGGACACGTCTGGGTCTTGCGCCCCCTGCACGTGGGGCACGTCTTGCGGGCGAAGCCCGTGCCTCCGCACTGCGGGCAGTCCACTTTGCCCGTCATGCCGCAGTCGGGGCATGCGTATGCGAGCGCTTCGGCCCGCGCCTCCGCGAGCGCGACCGCGCGCGCGCGTGCGTCGGCAAGCGTGTCTCCCAACTGGCCGACCATGCCCGGCGCCACGCGCAGAAACACCTCTCGCTGGCGCAACTCATTGTGCAACAAGCGGGCTTCCGAAAACTCGGCCAACAGGCGGCCCAACCGCTCTAGGCCCTTGAGCGGTTCGTTCGCCTGAAAGGCCTCCAGCGCCTTCACCAACAGCGCCTCCGCTTCCTCCTCCAACAGTTCGCGGGCGGGGATGGACTTTCGTGCGAGGGACGCAACCTGGCTCGCCTCGAACGCCTTGATGCGTTCGCCGGAGCCGTCGATCACGCGAAACATGATGCGCTTGGCGCTCTTGGCGAGCACCTTCCCCCGATACACGCGGCCGTCTCGGGTCCGCAGATAATCAAACACCGGGCCCACTCGTCGGGGTTGTGTCCGCTTCTGGGCCGCGAGGCTCAAGGCGGCCGCGCGCTTGGCCTCCTCGATCTCTGCCTTCAAGCGGGCATCGCCTGGCTGAAGGCTGTAGTACTCGCACGCCAACAGCACCGCGCGGTACTGCCCGCGTTGGACCAGGGTCTTCAACAAGCGGGAGGCTCGCGCACACGCCGCGTCGTCTGCCGCCAGCACCGTTGCCTGGCAGATCGCCCACAACGCCAGAGCCGACATCTTGCTTCCCAAACCAATCGTCGTGCACTGCTTCATTGTCAACCACCTCCTAACGCCGCGCGGCCAGCCGAGCGATCCGTCGATTCAACCGCTCAAACCTTGGCGCGGCCCGCAACCGTTCAGATCGGGCGCGTTCCGAGCGGCGAAACCGATCACGAATGAGCACATGTCGCGCCGGCCGCGCAGGTCAGAGCGCCTTCGCGGTCCCGGGCGCCACAGCTTCTCAAAGGAACGACATTGCCCAACCTGTTGCCGCGACTCTAGCACAGCAGATTCTTGAATGCAAGACTCAAAGGCTCTGCGGCTCTGCCTACTCTCAAGAACGTAAACCGCGGACACATCGGACACCTGTCGCCCCAAAAAAGCTCCCCAAACTCACGCAGGCCCAGAACGCGGCGAGAGAGAGCATCGTCCTCGCCGCGCCTACCTTCGTTGACTCACCAGCGAGCGCGGCTATAATGTTGCGTTTCAGCATCTGCCTCCGCACTTACGTTTTACGCTTTACGCTTTACGCTTTACGCTTTACGCTTTACGCTTTACGCTTTACGTTCCACGTCTCCAGGAGACCCTCCGTGGCCAAGATCACCAAACGCGCGACCGACTACTCCAGGTGGTACACCGACATTGTCCTGCGGGCCGAACTCGCGGACTACGCGCCGGTCAAGGGCTGCATGGTGATTCGGCCCCACGGATACGCGATCTGGGAGAAGATGCAGCAGGCGCTCGACGGCATGTTCAAGGCGACGGGCCACCGCAATGCGTACTTCCCGCTCTTCATCCCGGAGAGCTTCATGAAGAAGGAGGCCGAGCACGTGGAGGGCTTCGCGCCGGAATGCGCGGTCGTCACCCATGGCGGCGGCAAGAAGCTCGAAGAGCCGTTGTACGTGCGCCCCACGTCTGAGACGATCATCTGGAGCATGTACAAGAAGTGGATCCAGTCGTACCGCGACCTGCCTCTGCTCTACAACCAGTGGGCCAACGTGGTGCGGTGGGAGATGCGCACGCGGCTGTTCCTCCGCACGACCGAGTTCCTCTGGCAGGAAGGCCACACCGCGCACGCAACCGAAGAAGAAGCGCTCGAAGAGACCATGACCATGCTCCGCATATATCAACGCTTCGCGGAGGAGTGGATGGCCATGTCCGTCGTGCCGGGCGAGAAGACCGCGAACGAGCGCTTCGCCGGCGCAATCAAGACGTACAGCATCGAATCGATGATGCAAGACAAGAAGGCGCTGCAAGCCGGCACCTCGCACTACCTGGGGCAGAACTTCGCCAAGGCGTTCGACGTGCAGTTCCAGACCCCGGAGAAGACGCTTGAGTACGTGTACGCCACAAGCTGGGGCGTGAGCACGCGGCTCATCGGCGCACTCATCATGACCCACAGCGACGACCAGGGGCTCGTGCTGCCGCCCAAGCTCGCGCCGATCCACGTGGCGATCGTGCCCATCTGGAAGTCCGATGAGGAGCAGTCGCTCGTGGTCGAGGCCGCGACAAAGATCAAGGACGCGCTCGCCAAACGCTGGGACGTGACGCTCGACGACAGCGACACGCAGAGCCCGGGGTGGAAGTTCAACCAATACGAATTGATGGGTGTGCCCGTGCGCATCGAGATTGGGCCGCGGGACATGGAGAAGGGCTCGTGCGTGCTCGTGCGCCGGGACAACCGCGAGAAGAGTTTCGTGCCGCAAGACGGCGTGGAGGCCGCGGTCGAAGAAATCCTCGACGACATGCAGGCCTCGCTGCTGGAGCGCAGCAAGCAGTTCCGCGAGGACAATACCGCGCGCATTGACACGTACGACGATTTCAAGGAAGCCGTTGTCGAGGGGTTCGTGCAGGCGCACTGGTGCGAGGGCGACGAGTGCGAGATGGCCATAGCCGAGCAGACCAAGGCCACGATCCGCTGTGTGCCCTTGGATCGCGAAGCCGAAGATGGCGCGTGCGTGCTCTGCGGCAAGCCCTCGCCCGGGCGGGTGATCTTTGCCCGCTCGTACTGAGTGTCATCTCACGGCTGAGGTGTCGAACACGGCGCCACCGCAATGCGACCGCGGGAGCGGCCCGCTCGTAGTGGCGACCGTAAGGGCGCCCTCTGCTCCGATGGCGCATCGCCACCCGAGCGGAAGGCCCTCACGGGCCTACTACAAGCGCGACGTCACCCGCCTGCAATCGCGTCATGTCCCTCCGGCACCCGCCTCACATCGCCGCCCGGCGCACCAGATCGTCCACCGACCATCCGTAGACCTCCCGCAGCGCCTCGTCGATAGACGCCCCGCCCTTCAAAGCCTTTACGAACGGGCCGAACCCGCCGGCTTGCCGCGCGAGAAGCATCTCCACCAGTCGCCAGGCGAATGCTTGCGAGGCTTCGTCGGCCACCTCAATGCGCGGCATCGCCATGACCGCCCTCACGATCGATACGCGCTCGGCGGGATCGCCCCTCTCGGCCAAATCCTGCTGCCACCGCCGGTAAGGCTCGGCCTCCGGTTGCTCGAACTCGAAGTGCTGCGCCAGGCCCTCTTGGAGCCACGCCGGCAGCCGGCCGTGGCCGGCGTAGTGCGACAGGACCGCGTGCGTCACTTCATGCGCGAAGCTGGGGAACACCGAGCCGTGGAAGAACCAGCCGGTGCTGTAGATAAGCAGCACCACCTGGGAGCCGGTGTCGATCTGGTACCCATGGGACTCGCGGCTCGCGCGGACTCCGCCCAGTCGAAGCACCGCCTCGTCAAAGGCCGCGCGGGACCGGTAACACCGCACGTCGCACGTGCCCGGCCAGGGCGCGTGTCCCGTGATGCCCAGCAGCGCTGCCACGTCCGCGTACGCGGCCTCAAAGCGCTTGGCCAGCTTGCCATCGTAGCGTGGGGGCAACTGTGTGCTGATGCGCAGGTGCGCGGTCGGCGGGAGCTGCCGCAACGGTATGGGGCCACAGCCAGCGGCCACCGCAATGACCGCCACCCGCCCCAGCCGCATCACGAGCTTCATGGCCGGGCCTCCTGGCTCGCGCGCAGTGCGTCGAGCAATGACGCCGCGCCGGCCACGAGCGTCTCGACGACCTTCGGGTCCGGCGCGGGGATGCGCAAGTAGTTTCGCCCCGTGGCTTGGTCCGTCTCCAGCAGCGACGCCAGCCCCGGCGCGCTTCCCTCCTTCTGGGGCGAAGCGAGCGCGGCCAACTCGTTCAGGAAACTCACCCCGGCCGACAAGAGCGGCTCCAGCGACGATTGCTCGCGGCCCTGGCGCAGCGACGGCTTCGCCTCGGCCTTGGGCTCAGGCTCAGGCGCGGGCGGCTCATGCGATGTTTCGGGCACCGAGGCTGTGACCGTTTCCACGGCCTCCATGAACTTCTTGAGCTTTGAATCGCCCAGCAGCACCATGTCCTCGCCGGAGTCGAGCACGCCGGCGAAGAGCGACTTCTTGAACGCGAGCACCTTCAGCATGCCGTGCTCAATCGTGCCTTCGGAAATAAAGTTGACGACCTGCACCGGCCTATGTTGGCCAAGCCTGTGCACGCGGCCGATGCGCTGTTCCAGGATCGCCGGGTTCCACGGCAGATCCATGTTGATCACCGCCGACGCGGACTGGAGGTTCAGGCCCACCCCTCCGGCATCGGTCGAGAGGAACACGCGCACCTCCGGATCTTCCTTGAACGCCCGCATCAAATCCTTGCGCTTCTTGCTCGGCACGCCGCCATGGAGGTACACGTACCCAATCCCGTGCTTGTCCAGCTCCTCTGCGACGAGGTCATTCATGCGCGTCCATTGGCTAAAGATCACGACCTTGTTGTCCGGGCGCTCGAAGATCTCGTCCAGCAGCGTCATCAACTCCCCGATCTTGGGCCCGAACTTCGTCTCCTTGTCGACGAGGTACGTGCTGTCGCAAGCCATGCGCATGTACTGGAGCGCGATCATGAGCCGCTGCCGGTCGACCTCGGACAGGAAGCCGTAGCGCCGCCATTTATTCACGATGCGAGCGACGATGTCGCGATTCTCGTTGTGCGGAATCCATTGCTCGCGCGTCATGGGCACGATGAAATTCTTGTCCAGCCGTTTGGGCAGTTGCTTGAGCACCTCGGCCTTCGTGCGGCGCACGAGGATCGGCGCGAGTGTGTCGCCAATAGACTTGAGATGCTGATACCCCACGACCTTGCCTGTTTCCGGATCCGTGATTTGGTGCTTGCTCAGGAACTGGAACAGCGGCCCCAAGCGGTGGAGGTCGATGAACTGGACGATCGAATAGAGTTCTTCGAGCCGGTTTTCGAGGGGCGTGCCCGTGAGCACGAGCGCGTACGGGCTCTTGATCTGTTTGACGCTCTTGGCCGTGCGCGTCTGCCAGTTCTTGATCCGCTGCGCCTCGTCGAGGATCACCAGGTCCGGGGCCATCGCCTCGATTGCTTCAAGGTCGCGGAACACCACGTCGTAGTTCACGATCTTGAAATCGGCCGCTTCGAGGTAGAGCCGACGGCGTTGGTGGTGGAGGCCTTCGATCACCAGCGCAGAGCAATCGGAAAACTTCTCGATCTCGCTCTTCCATTGGTATTTGAGCGACGCGGGGCAGATGATGAGCACGTTTTCGACGCCGAATTCCTGGGCCATGATGCGCGCGGCCGCGATGGCTTGGACCGTCTTGCCCAGGCCCATGTCGTCGGCGATCAGCGCGCGGCCGGCCTCCGCGGCGAAGAGCACGCCCTCGCGTTGATACGGATAGAGCTTGGCGTCCACCGGGATGGGGCGGGGCCGGCCCGCTCGGCGGTATCGGCTCTTGATCACCGCGCGGCGATGCGCGGCGTCGCGGACCTCAGCCACGAAGCCCTTGGTGTCGTCGTAGCAGCGCAACTCATGGTCGAACTCGTGCGCGCGCTGGAGGAACGTGTCGAACCGGGCGAACGCGTCCTCGCGCAGCACGCCTCCCTTGTCGAAGTACTGGGCCGCCAACTGCCGCAAGCCCGGCGGAGCGTCCGTTCCCGCGGCGAAGACCACTCGCCGCTGCGAGCCATATTGGAGGTAGACCTCCGAGAAAGCCGGGGTGTAGCCCTCGACAAGCGCGCGCCGGTTCGCGGCCTTCTTGCACAGCTTCCACAGCGTCCACTCCACGTGCTTGCACGTGCCCAGCGCGTTCACCGCAAAGTCGGGGCAGGAGCAGTAGTTCGCACCCAGCCGCGCCGCGCGGATCGCGACGCGGTACGTCTTCCCACTCTCGGGGTTCGTGACCAAGAACTCAGAGAACACCTCGTGGTCGCCAATGTTCTGCATCGTAAACTGCTGCTGCCGGCCGAACTCCCGGCGCAGCGCGACTTGCCACTGTTCCAGCGTCATGCCGTCTGGCTTGCGCGTGCGGGAGAGCTTGGGCTTGGCCGGCCTGGCGGCCTTCTGAGTGGACGCCTTCGTCTTGCGCCGTTGTTTCGCCATGTTCGATTACACAGGTCAGAAGTGAGGTTAGCCCATTGCCACATTGGCTTGAGGGGCGACGGTCCACTATCATAATATGTCACACTCCGTGAACCAAACGTGCACGCGCCTGCTGCCTGCGGGAGCCCAAGCCCCCAGGCGCGTCTCCAACCCGATCGGTATGCCCATCCGTGGGTCGGCTCCGCCATCCGTGGTCCCTTTCCGCGAAGCGGGCCTGCGGCTCTCTGCTTCCTCAGCATCGCCCGCCGGAGACCCCCAATGATCAACGTCATCCCCGTGTCTGCCGTGATCGCCATTGCCTGCCTGACGCTGTCCCTCGCTTGCGCGGACGCGGCGACCTTCTACGTCGCCCCGAACGGCAACGACAAGTGGTCGGGCAAGCTGAAACAGCCCAACGCAGCCCAGACCGACGGGCCGCTCGCATCGCTCGCCGGCGCGCGGGACGCGATCCGCAAGCTCAAGGCCCAGGCGGGCCTCACCGCGCCGGTGGACGTCATCATCGCCGATGGCACGTACGAACTGGCCGAGACGTTCGCGCTCACGCCCGCGGACTCGGGCACGGACGCGTGCCCCATCACGTACGCGGCCGCGCCGGGCGCGAAGCCGGTCATCACCGGCGGCCGGCGCATTACCGGATGGCGCAAGGGCGAGGGGAATCTGTGGGAGGCCGACGTGCCCGGCGTGCGCGAGGGCGAATGGTACTTCCACCAGCTCTTCGTCAATGGCAAGCGAGCGGTCCGCGCACGCACGCCTAACGAAGGCTATCTGCACATCGCCGGCCCCATCAAACCCCTTGGCGACCGCAAGAAGGCCCGCGGCGACTCGTCGACCAAGATGGGCTTCCGCTTCAAGCCGGGCGACGTCAAGCAGTGGGACAACATGGACGACGTGAACGTGTTTCTCTATCACTCGTGGACGTCGTCGCTGCACTGGATCAAGGACGTGGACCTCGACGAGAACATCCTCCGCTTCGTTGCACGCAGCGGCTGGCCGGTAGCGTACTGGGACGCCAAGCAACGCTATCACTTGGAGAACTACTTCGAGGCGCTCGACTCGCCCGGGGAGTGGTATCTGAATCGCAAGACCGGCGTGCTCCACTACTGGCCGCGCGAGGGCGAGGGCATGGCGCAAGCCGACGTGTGGGCGCCGAGGCTAGGCATTCTGCTGCGTGCGGAAGGCGAGTCGGAGCTGGGCCTCACAGTCGAGCACATCAACTTCAAAGGCCTCTCGTTCCAGCACGCGGACTGGCTCGTGAAGAAGACGGATGTCAACGACGGCCAGGGCGCGGCGTTTCAGAAAGACGCCGCGGTCATGCTGCGAGGAGCCAGGAAGATTCGGTTCGAGCAATGCGAGATCGCGCACGTGGGCATGTACGCGATCTGGTTCCGGCAGGGCAGCAAAGACAACACGCTGATGCAATGCCACATCCACGACCTGGGGTCCGGCGGCATCCGCATCGGCGAGACAAGCAGCCCGCGCAACGAAGCCCAAGCCGCGGAGCGCACGTGGATCGAGAACTCGTGGATTCACGACGGAGGGCACGTGTTCCCCGCGGGCCACGGCGTGTGGATTGGCCGGTCGAGCTACAACACCGTGCGCCGCTGCGAGATCAGCGACTTCTACTACTCGGGCTTCGGCATCGGTTGGAGCTGGGGCTACGCGGCCAGCAGCGCACACCACAACGTGGTCGAATACTGCCACATCCACGACCTGGGCAAGGGCGTGCTGAGCGACATGGGCGCGATCTACACCCTCGGAGTGTCGCCCGGCACGCGGCTCACGAACAACGTCATGCACGACGTCTACTCGTACAGCTACGGCGGCTGGGGCCTGTACAACGACGAGGGCAGCACGGGCATCGTCATGGAAAACAACATCGTGTACAACACCAAGTCCGGCGGATACCACCAGCACTACGGCAAGGAGAACGTGCTGCGCAACAACGTGTTCGCGTTCTCGAAAGAGGCGGAGATCATCCGCTCTCGTGAGGAGGAGCACCTCTCGTTCACCTTCGAGCGCAACATCGTGCTCGTGGACAACGGCGAGCCACTGGGCGGCCGATGGACCAACGACAACTACAAGATGGACCATAACGTGTACTGGGACATCAACGGCAACGAGATGGAGTTCGCCGATTACGCGTTCGACGAATGGCAGGCCAAGGGCCACGACAAAGGCTCGATCATCGCGGACCCGCTGTTCGTCGACGCGAAGGGCTACGACTTCCAGCTCAAGCCCGGCTCGCCGGCGTACAAGCTCGGCTTCAAGGACATCGACACGTCCCAGGTCGGGCTTTACGGCTCGCCGGAATGGACCGACCCTCCGAAGCGCATCAAGCGGCCGCCGGTGAAGTACCCCATGCCCAAGCCGCCGGTCCGGTCCGTCAACGACGACTTCGAGTCCACGCCGGCCGGCGAGCCGCCGCGCATCGGCCACCTGAGCCTGAGCGGCAGCGCACAACTCGTCGTGACCGACGAGACCGCGGCCGTGGGCAAGCACAGCCTCAAGTTCGTCAAGACGCCCGACGTGGAGCACGGCTGGCAGCCGCACATCTACTACAACGTGAAGGTCACCAAAGGCCGCGTGGCCGCGAGCATGTACTTGCGCGTCGAGCCCGGCGCGAAGATGTACTGCGAATGGCGCGACTACCGCGGCAAGTACAAAGTCGGCCCGAACTTCGCGGTCGACCCGAACGGCACGCTCAGGTCCAACCGCAAACCGCTGCTCACCCTCCCGCACAGCAAATGGGTGAAGATCGAGATGGCCGCAGTCGTCGGCGCGAAGAAGACTGGCAAGTGGGACATGACCATCACCCTCCCCGGCCAGGCCCCGCAGACGTTCAACGACCTGCCCTTCGGCAACCCCGCGTTCCGCCGGCTCACGTGGTTCGGCTATTCTAGCACCGCGCCCGGGGACATGGTGTTCTATGTGGATGACGTGCAGGTGGGTGCAGTGAAGTGAGCGCGGCCAGCATCGGATTCTTGACCGCGTTTCGGCCGCGTGAGATAATCGTGAATGCCAATTGAAGCGCCAACGAGGAGCTGCTGCCATGACCAAGACACTCCATGCAACATTCGATGGCGAGGTCCTGCGGCCCGAGGGGCCGGTGGACTTGGAGGTGAACGGGCACTATGTGCTGACGGTGAACCCTGTACCGGAGCCGCCACCTGCAGAAGACACTGACGTCACGAGGGATCCTGCTTACGACATCGCATCGTTAGCTGTTCACACGGGCATTCCCGATCTCGCGAGCGAGCACGATCACTACCTGTACGGCACGCCGAAGCGCAACCAAACCAATGACAACTAAGTGTTTTGTCGATACGGTGTGTTGGGTGGCGCTGCTCAACGCAGATGACGGGTTACACGAACTCACGGAGCCCTTGTACAAAAACATGATCGGCTCGGGGACGGGCCTCGTCACGACCACGGCCGTTCTCAATGAGGCCGCAAATTCGCTCTCGTCGCCAAAGCTACGTCCAGGCGACCGTCGAATTCTACCAGCGCCTGGAGACATCGGCCCGGACAGAAATCGTCTTTGTTGGTGAGAACCTCTGGTGCGCCGGGTGGGACCTCTACGGCAATCGGCCAGACAAATCCTGGAGCCTCACCGACTGCATATCCTTCGTCGTCATGGATCGGCGGGGCATCCGCGACGCGCTGACCAATGATCGGCACTTCGAGCAGGCGGGGTTCAAAGCGCTGCTCCGAACGAGTGGATAGCCCGCAGCCGCGGGCGGGGTGCGCCCCCACGAGACTTGACCGAGCGACGGGGCCTGCTTATCATGTCGCACGTTCGTCAACAAGCATCGGAATGCGAAGGCATTCCGCCCCATCCCTCCGCCCCTTGTAGAGACCCGCCATGAGACTTGCCTACGGAACGTACGCGACACCCACCATCCCGCTTGAAGAAGCCATCCCGGTCCTTGCGGAGATTGGCTATGACGGCATCGAGATATGCATGGGCCCCAAGCACGGCTCCATGCCGGACGATCTCACGCCCGAGCGCCGCGCCAAGATCAAGGAACTGCTCGAGAAATACAACATGGGCGTGCCGGCGGTATTCGTGCTGGGGCACTTGTACGCAAAGGACGACGCGGAGTTCGAGGCGACCAAACAACTCCTGTCGCAGGCGGCACAGTTTGCCAAGGACATCGGAGGCTGGTCCCCTGTCGTGGCCATGGGCATCGGAGGCAAGACCGGCGAGTACGAGGACATCCGCGATACGGTCGTGGAGCAACTCAAGGGCTACGGCCGCCTGGGATGGGAGGAAAACTTCATGATCGCCGGGGAAGCGCACTGCAACGCGGCGTTCGACCGCTCCGAGCGGATCGCGTGGCTCTTCGACGCGGTCAGCATGCCACGCATGAAGTTCCACTTCGACATCGTCCACCTCTTCCTCGCGAACGAGCCGATCGAGGACGCGGTCAAGGCGCTCATGCCTTACACGCGGCACACGCACGTGACGGACGCGGTGAAGCACCCCGACGGCAAGTTCGACCTCGTGCTGCCGGGCAAAGGCGACCTCGACATAACCGCGTACGTGAAGGCCATGCACGACAACGGCTGGAACGACTACATCACGCTCGAAGTGAGCACGCGCGTGTGGTCGCAGCCAGACTACGATCCCATCGAGGCCGCGAAGTTCTGCTACAAGACGCTCGACGATGCGTTCCAGGCCGCGGGTGTGGCTGGGGTCAGGTCTTAACTTACAACTTAGCGCTGGTGATGGCGCGGTGCTATCAGAGGCCCCTGCATACGCCAAGCGAACCATCCATGCATGAGGCAAACAGCGCTAAGTTGTAAGTTAAGGGTGTAGGTCTGATTGTACGTATCCCAACGCGTTGCATTCTGGAGTTTCAGTTTCGAAGTGGATTCAGGCAGGTTCACAACAAACGTCCCGGCTCTTCGCCTGCGTGCAACCCCTCGCGGACACCG
>JAJRTI010000121.1 GCA_024278415.1 Planctomycetota bacterium
AACGCAACTCCATCTAGATGCCGGCACGATTGTGGCAGGAAGGATACCGTAAGCCCGCTTTCTGGGCAAGGGGCCCATCACGCACGGCGCGGTCCACCCTCCGCAAGGCATCTACGATCCCATCTCGTGCGAAAACACCATGAGACATTGCAGCTTCTTTCCCTATCTATCCGCGCATGCCTATCTGCCTTCCACGTCCCGCCTTCGCTTGACTCTCCCCCGCGCCTCGTCTACCATAGTTCGCTTCGTACTGCTCAAATTCAAGGAGTATCGACCTTATGGCGCATAGGATTACCTTTATCGACGGCGATGGTGTTGGCCCGGAAATCGCCGCTGTTACCCGCAAGTGCATCGACGCGACCGGCGTAGACATTGACTGGGAAGTCGTCGAGGCTGGTGTGGACGTGATGGAGCAAACGGGCACTCCCATGCCCGACTCCGTCATCGAGTCGATCCGGCGCAACGGCATAGCGATCAAGGCGCCCGTCACTACGCCCGTGGGCAAAGGCTTCCGCAGCGTGAACGTGACGCTCCGGCAAACGCTTGATCTCTACGCTTGCTTGCGGCCTTGCAAGTCCTACGAAGGCGTGCGCTCACGGTTCGAAAACATTGACCTCGTCATCGTTCGCGAAAACACGGAAGATCTCTACGCCGGCATCGAGTTCAAGAGCGGCACAAACGAAGCGTTGGAGTTGATTGACACGATCGAGGAACTCGTCGGGAAGAAGATCCTCCGCAGCTCGGGCATCAGCATCAAGCCCATCTCGGTCGAAAACACGCAACGGATCGTGAAGTTCGCATTCGAGTACGCGCTCGCCAACGACCGCAAACTCGTGACCGCGGTGCACAAGGCGAACATCATGAAATTTAGCGACGGGCTGTTCCTCGACGTGGCGCGCGAGGTGGCTGAGTACTACCCGCAGGTCGAGTTCGAGGACCGCATCGTCGACAACATGTGCATGCAACTCGTGCAGAAGCCGGAATTGTATGACGTGCTGGTGCTGCCCAACCTCTACGGAGACATCGTCTCGGACCTGTGCGCGGGCCTGGTCGGCGGGCTCGGCGTGGCGCCCGGCGCGAACATCGGCGACACCATGGCCGTGTTCGAAGCCACCCACGGCAGCGCTCCTAAATACAAGGGCATGAACAAGGTCAACCCTACCGCCCTACTCCTCTCCGGCGTCATGATGCTGCGCCACATCGGGGAACGCGACGCCGCGGACAGGCTCGATCGCGCCATTGCCGCGGTCATCGCCGAGGGCAAGGACGTGACCTATGACATGAAGCACGACCGGGACGATCCCTCCGCGGTGGGCACAGCAGAGATGGGCGACGCGATCATCGCGAAGATGCAAGCGTAACGGGCAACGCGAGCCGCCGTCCATGGCCGACGCTATGCGTCTGGCTCATTCAGGGCGCCCCGTGTCCGTTCCGGCTTGCGTTTGCGGATAGCCACGAGCCGCCCCTCGGCCACAATCACCTGGAAGTCTCCGGCGTCACCCCCCAGCATGTGCGCGCCCGGCCGACGCGCGTCCACGTTGACCACAATCACGTCGTACCGGCTCATGTCCACATCGCGCAGGCTCTCCTTGCGGCGCAACAGGTCCACGCCCGCCACGCGACTTCCCGCGTCTAGGAAGAAAAAGACCTGGTTCTTGCGGTCCACCAGAGCACGGCCACACCCATGGGGGAATTGTTCGCCGATCAGTTCCGCAACGTCCCGCAGCGAACGCCACTGAAGTTCGCCCGTGCCATTGGGGTGCGCCTCGTACTCGCCTGCATCGCGCAACCCCAGATCGCGGGCACGCCACACGCCGGCCGCCGCGACGACGGCCACCAGCGTCCAAGCTAGGCCTAACCTGAGCGATGGCGTGAGCCGTCGCACAACGACGTGCAGCGGGGGAACGGCACACCCGGCGAAGAACGAGAACATCAGGTAGAGTTCCATCGTCTTGGCGAAGTGAATGTTATACGTGACGCCATAGACGAACGCGCCTACGCCCAAAGCGAGCGAAGCCAGCGGGGCCAGCAAGACCGCGAGCGCTGTGGAGCGCCGGCGCACGCATCGCACCGCGCCCGCCGCGGCCAGCAGAATCACCAAGGTGGGGTGCAATGCCGGTGTGCGGGCGAGTTGCGACAGATACGCCGCAACCACTCGCCACGCGTAAGGTGTCGGCCGCTCCGGCATGTGATAGACGCATTCGCGAAGAAAGCTCGCCTTGTCCGGGAAACCGAGCAGGTAGCTGAATGAGGTGAGCGGAAGCAACACCGCCAGCACCAAGGCGTGCGGCCATATGCGCCTGTTGCCTCGGCACAGTTCGATCGCAGCGATCCCTGCCACGACGAATTCCGCACCAGGACGAAACAGACTCGACAAGGCCAGACACGCGAGCCCGACCCACTTCTGACGCTCAGCGAAGTAGAAGGCAAGCCCCATGAACAGAAGCGGCACGCTAAAGCCAGGGTTGTCCGCGTTGATGACAATCGGATGCCACCACCGGCCCATGAGCATCAGCGCCAACGTTAGCAGCCAGCATCCCCGCGCACGCATGACCCACCTGCACAACAAGCCCACAGCCGCGGCGTTCAACGCTATGCACAAGAGCGTCGTCAGATCAAAACTCCCCGTGAGCCTGTAGGCCAGCCCGAACAGCAGAATCATTCCAAGCTTCGGGTGCGTATCGAGGTGGCTGTACTCGTGCAGGCGCGGGGTCACGAGCCGCACGAACTGCGCGGCGTTCACGAACGAGTCCCCATCCCAGCCAAACCCCCGGTAGTGCAGCATCACGCCGTAGAATACCCCAACGCAGCACGCGGCGAAGACGAATGGCCGGGCCCGCGGCATCACAAGATCCCTCCAACCGGGCGCTCCTGCGGCAGCCACCTTCACTCGCCCGGCGCGGCAGCTCGTGGCCTGTCCAACTGCTCGATATCCGGGCCGATGGATTTCTTGCTCACCAGCGAGAAGAGAAGGAGGACAATCGCCAAAAATGCGGCGAGCCCCACGATGAGGAACTTGTGTCGCCAGAGAAAGTCCACGGCCGCGCCCACACTTTCGCTCGCGATCTGCTCGACCGCGCCCGGTTCGTTGACGCGCGTCTCCAGACGCTCGCCGCTCTTAAGATCGCGGCCGCAACTGGTGCAGATGATCGCGTCCGCGGGGATTTCCGCTTCGCAGTGCGGGCACATCATGCTCACAACCAACCTGGGGTCGGGCACGGTGATGGCTTGCTTGCACTCAGGGCACGTGCCTTGCCGGCCGGCAAGCTCATCCCAAAGCGACAAGGACGCGCCGCAGCGAGGGCAGTTGAACTCGATAGGCATGGATCGATGGCTCCTGCCGGCGCCGGCCGAGCATAGCAAACGTCACTTGCCGGCATTGGCCGGCTTGTCCTCCCCATCCTGGGCCAAGGGTGTGCCGGCGATCCGAAGCTTGCCGGCAAGTTGCCCCTTGGCCTCGCTGAACTCCACGCCCACGCGGTAAAGCTCTTCCTTCGGCATACCCACCACGACCGCGACGCGGCCGCCGCTCTCGATGGTATCGTCCCCGTCTGGCATGTGCATATGCAGGCGAATCCGGCTGTCTTCAGCCGGCGGCTGCGGCGTCGCGAAGGCCAGCCCGAGCACCGACACGTCCAGCACCTTCTGCTTCGTCCGCGGTTTGCCTCGTTCCCGAAGGCGAGCCCACAGGCTGGCTTTATCCCACGACACCCAAGTGCCAGGGAGTACGTAGCGCACGGCTCTTCGGCGGTCGTTGCTCACGGTGGGGCTCCTCCCAGTAAGAATCCATTCCAGACCTCGCACATCCTGCTCAAACCATGCTCCCATATGTTCCGGTGATTGTCAATCCATCCTTCGGCCGCGCCTACAGGCCGAAAAGGGCCGCCGCGTTCCGTGACGTCGCGTCCCGCACGCTCCGGTAGTCCACGCCCTGAAGCTTCGCCAACTCGACCGCGGCGCAGCGCACAAACGCGGCCTCGTTCACGTTACGATGCCGGGACGACTGGAAGTGCTCCGCGGCCGGGAGCGTGCTCTTGCCCGGCAGCTCGAACGCCAGCCCCGGCAGATACTCCTCCACAAGAATCGCGAACATCCGCTCCTTCTCCTCCTTGATCCATTTGTCCCGAGCCTTGCGTGACAGTTCGTGCTTCTCCGCCTCCGCACGAGCCCAATCCAACGCGCGCTTCCACAGTCCTTTGATGGGCGTTTGGTACGGTGCGTCCGTCTCAATCAACGTCCGGGCCAAGTCGATCGCCCGCGCTTGCTCGACATAGGGCGGTCGGTACGTCATGGACGCCGGCAACGAAATCCAATACCCGAGCCCCAGCGCCGCCCGCATACGCTGCACCCCGGCGCTGAAACAATGGAGCATGACGCGGTCCGGAGCCACGCCGCTCCTATCGAGAATCTCGAACGCCTGCTCGCACGCGTCCCGCTCGTGCACCACCAGCGGCAAGTTGAACTCAATCGCCACATCAATCCATTGCTGGAACGCGGTGCGCTGCGCGGCGAGGCGCTGTCGCACGTTCGGCTCGCCAAGCAACTCATCTCGCCGTTCGTCTATGAGCCTGTCGATCTCATCCCGCGCGCCGGCGTTCGTATCGCTCAGGAAGCCCACGAGTGGCCAATAGCGGTCCAAGCCGACTTCGCCAATCCCGCACAGCATCCCCGCCTGGGCCGCGTCCCGCGCCGCGGCGAGTGCATTCGGCAGGAACTCGTCGAGGCCGGCCACGTGCGCCCATCGGCTCGGCGGCTCGAAGCCCATGGCGATGCACACACGCACGGGATGGCCCGCCGCCGCGGCGAGGACCGCCTCGGGCGCCACCTCAAGCCGCCCCCCTTCCCACACGAGCGACACGACGATCGCCCCCACACCCATGGCGGCACACCGATCGAGCATGCGCCGAAACTCGCCGCTCGCAAGATCCCGCGCGCTCACATGGGTATGGCAGTCGATAAGCATGGATCAGACACAACACCAATGACCAATGACCAATGACCAATCGGCGCCAAGCTCGACGCGCGAGCCACGTCACTCGCACCCCAGCACCTTCGCGGCGATGCCGAACGTCTCCTCCGCCTCGTATTCGTGGCCAATGCCGACCACGATGCCGTCGAGGTCGGGGATGCGGCACACGTACTCCATCCCCTCCTGGGGAGCCATACGGCCCATGGCCAGCGGTTTCATCGCGAGGACCTTCTTCTTCGTGTTCCGGATCGCGGTCAACACGTTCTCCTCGCAAGGGCACATGCGCCAGGTGAGTTTGTTGACGGGCGTGTTGACCGCGGCCGCGTCGAACGCCTCCGCGGCAGGGATCACCTCGCCTGCGTTGTGCGTCGAGTATGCTGGCACGAAGCCCGCGTCGCGAATCTTCTTGAGCGTGTCCGCGAACTCCTGTTGCATGGTGCGCTCCGCTTTGACGAACAGCGCGTCGCTCCACTGCCCGTGCACGAGCATGACCTGGCAGTTCAACTCGCGGTAAGTATCGAAGTCCGCCTCAAAGCCCTTGGACACGATCATGATGGTGGGAAGCTGCACCCCGGTCTTCTCCGCGGCCCCAGCCAGCGCGCGGCACAGGCGACCGGTGAACCCCTCCTTCAGACTCGCCATCATGCCGCGCACGCCCATCTCGATCGCGCGCACGAGAATGCGCTCCATCTCCTCTGCATTCTGGAAGCGCTCTTTGTACACGCGCGTGCGCGCTTGGCTCATGTACGAGCCGCCAAGGAAGGGGTTGTGGCCGAGCAGGAGCTTGGAAAACGTGCGGTCTTCGATGTCGAAAGTCGGGAACACGGGCTGGTCAGACATGACGGGCCTCATGAGGACAAAATCAACGGTCCATGCAGCGCCGCATTACAAGATATGGGCAGAGCCGGCGCGCGTCAAGGGGCGACGCACGCCTGCCGCTCAATGCGAGAGACCGATCACTCCTGTGCCGCCCCCGCCGGCACCAAGTTGTCGCAGGGGCCGTCATGAACATGTCGCAAACCGTGTCGCAAACATGTCGTAAACTT
>JAJRTI010000122.1 GCA_024278415.1 Planctomycetota bacterium
AGCTCTTGCCGCAGCAGGCCTGCTGACCCAAGCCGAGCACAAGGCGATCGCCGACGGGCTCGCGCAAGTCGCCCAGGACATCGAGTCGGGCAAACTGAAGCCCAAGCCCGAACTCGAAGACGTGCACATGAACATCGAGGCTGCACTCACCGAGCGCATCGGCGAGCCGGCCAAGAAGCTCCATACGGCCCGAAGCCGCAACGACCAAGTCGCACTCGACGTGCGGCTGTGGATGCGTGATGCGATCGACGGGCTGTGCCGCGGTGTCCGCGCATGCCAGGCCGCACTCGTGGCCCAAGCCGCGGCCGCGGGCGATGCGATCATGCCCGCGTTCACGCACGTGCAACACGCACAGCCGGTGCTCGTCGCGCACTACTTGCTTTCCCACGTGGAAGCTTTGGAGCGCGACTGCGAGCGGCTCCAGGACTGCCTCAAGCGCGTCAACGTGCTGCCGCTGGGCGCGTGCGCCATCGCCGGCACCACGCTGCCGATCGACCGGAACATCGTCGCCGAACGCCTTGGCTTCGACGCGGTGTCGGCCAACAGCATCGACACGGTGAGCGACCGCGACCACCTCTGCGAGTTGGCCTTCTGCTGCGCGATGCTCTGCACGCACCTGTCCCGCTGGGCCGAGGACTGGGTGCTGTGGTCTAGCACGGAGTTCGCGTTCATCGAGATCGACGACGCGTACTGCACCGGCAGCAGCATGATGCCGCAGAAGAAGAACCCGGACGTTCCAGAGATCATCCGCGGCAAGGCTGGCCGGGTCATGGGCGACCTGACCGCGCTGTTGGCGATGCTCAAAGGCACGCCCGGCGGATACAACCGCGACTTCCAAGAGGACAAGCCCGCGCTGTTCGACGCGGTCGATACCGCGCTAAGCTGTGTCCAGATCGCGGCCGAGGTCGTCGCCCACACAAGTTTCTGCACGGACCGGCTCGCGGAAGCCGCGAGCAAAGGCCATCTCGACGCGACGTCGCTTGCGGACTACCTCGTGCGCAAGGGGGTGCCGTTTCGGCAGGCCCATGAAATCGTCGGCAAGATCGTGGCCAAGGCCACGGAGTTTGGCTACACGCTCAGCGACATGCCGCTCGACGCAATGCAGGTCGTGTGCGGCCAGATCGACGCGGACGCGGCCGCTTGCCTGGGCCCCGGCAACTACGTGCGCGCGTACCAAACGCTCGGCAGCAGCGCGCCGCGCATGGTCGCCGAGCAAGTGAAGCGCTGGCAAGCCCTGCTGCGAGACGACGCGTGAGCACGTCCGTGAGGTTCATAGCAGAGAGCATGAGGAACGAACTATGGCTCGGCCACAGCACAAGGGATATCAGCTTCCGTACCTCGGAGGTGCTCTGACCGGGATTGGCCTTGGTCTCTGGCTGCTCCCCCTGTTGGTCAATATGGGCATCTACCAGAAGTTCGGCATGGTCGGTATCATCTTTGTCGGAGTGGCGCTCGTCTTTGTTGGTGTGGCGGTCGGCCTGCCAAGCAGAACACGCGGACGTGACGAAGAAGAGGAGAGGAAAGAATAATAGATCACTCCAGTTTCATGCACACGTGCCAAGACGCACCGTCTGCATCAACCATCAACCATTAGCCATCAACCATTTGCCTCCCCGCATGGACCATCTGCGCTACAAACGAGGACGCCTCCACTGTGAGGGAGTCGACGTCCACGGCATCGCCGAGCAGTTCGGCACGCCGGCCTACGTGTACAGCAAAGCCGCGCTCCAAGCGCGCTACCGCGAACTCGCCGGCGCGTTCGCCGCGCTCGATCCGCTCGTGTGCTACTCGGTCAAGTCCAACTCGAACCTGGGCATCATGAAGGTGCTCCAGGACGAAGGCTCGGGCTTCGACATTGTGTCCGCTGGCGAATTGTTCCGCGCGCTCCAGATCGGCGCGGACCCCAAGAAGATCGTCTTCGCCGGCGTGGGCAAGCGCGAGGACGAAATCCGCTACGCGCTCGGGCACGACATCCTCATGTTCAACGTCGAGTCCGTGGCCGAGTTGGGCGCGATCAACGCGGTGGCTAAGAGCATGGACAAGGTGGCGCAGATCGCGTTGCGCCTGAACCCGGACGTGGACGCGG
This sequence comes from Planctomycetota bacterium, assembly GCA_024278415.1. Next base: position 2,087 of record JAJRTI010000122.1, read on the forward strand.
GCACGCACAAGAAGACCACGACGGGCACGAGCGATAACAAATTCGGCATCGGCCTGGCGATCACGCGCGAGATCATGGGCCACCTCAAACGCCTGAAGCACGTGAGTTGGGCCGGCATCCATCTGCACTTGGGCTCGCCCATCTACTCCGTCGATCCGTACGTGAAGGCCATCCGCAAGGTCAACAAACTGTTGCCGCAGTTCCGCGAGGCCAGCCCCAATCTGCGCTTCCTCAACATCGGCGGCGGCTACTGCATGTCCTACACGGGCGAGGCGACGATTGGCCCCCAGGACTACGCCGACGCCATTGCGCCGGAGGTCGAGAAGACGGGCCTGAAACTCGTCATGGAGCCGGGGCGTTTCATCGTCGCCAATGCGGGCATCCTGCTCACGCGGGTCGTGTACCGCAAGACGCAAGACCACGGCAAGAAGTTCCTCATCGTGGACGCCGCGATGACGGACCTCATTCGGCCCACGATCTACGAGTCTTTCCACCGCATCTGGCCCGCGCGCTGCCGTTCCGGCATGCCCCAGGAGCTGAAGGAAGGCGCAAAGCCTCGCTTCTCCGGCAAGCTGGAAGTCGTGGACGTTGTGGGCGGCGTGTGCGAAAGCGGCGACTACCTGGCCCTGGGCCGGCATCTGCCTGTGGCCAAGCAGGGCGACCTGCTGGCCGTGTTCAGCGCCGGCGCCTACGGCATGGCCATGGCGTCCAACTACAACAGCCGACCCCGCGCCTGTGAGATTCTAGTTGACGGAACGGGTTGCAAACTGGTAAGAAGAAGAGAGACTTTCGAGGATCTCGTCGCCCCGGAAGCGGACTGCCTCTGAGTGGCGTTCCGCTCGCGGGCGACCGTCAGCCGAGGCCGCGGAAGCATCATCCCCCCCAAAGACCGCGAGGAGTATCGAATGGCAGGTCGACCAAAGACACGCATGGCCCGTTGGACCGCGATCGCACTGGGGCTTGTGGCCGCCCAATGGCTCACGGCCCGGCCCGCGGCCGCGGCGAACGAAGCGGCGATCCGCAGGGAATTCGCCCAAGCGATGCAATTCTACAAAAGCGGCCAACTCAAGGAGGCCGCAGAGGCGCTCGACCGCGTGCTGGCCATGGACCCCACCGCGGACCTGGCGCTCCAACTGCGCGACCAAATCGGGTACGAGTCCCTGTTCAAAATGCTGAACAGCCAGGACAGGAAGAACCTGTCCAAGGCCGCAAAGCGCCTGCTCGATCTGGCGGAGAAAGGCGTCATGGCCAAGAAGGCCGACACCCAGACCATCCAGGCGCAGTGCCAGGCGCTAGCGGACCTCGACGCGGTCAAGCGATGGACGGCCATCCGCGAGCTTCAGGCCATCGGCGACGCGGCCGTGCCGTTCCTGCTGGACGTCGTGTCAAGGCCTGAGAAGATCGCGTACAGCAACCAGTCGAAGGCGTTTGTCGCGCGGTCCGCCGCGCTCATTGCGCTCCGGCGCATGGGCCGCATGGCCACGATGCCGCTGATCCAAGCCCTCAAGAGCCGCGAACTCAACGTGGCTCAGACCGCGGCCAGTCTGCTTGGGGAGGCCAACGACCCTCGCGCCGCGGCCGCGCTGAAAGCCGTGCTCGAGCGGCCCAAGGCCGACGCCTTGGTGCAGAAGGCCGCGGCCGAGGCGCTGGCCGCGATCGCCCACGCGCCGGTGGACTCCCTGCCGCACGCGGAGGAGATGTACCGCGTCCTCGCGCAGGACTACCTGCGCAACCGCTTCGTGGTGACGGGCCACATCGGCGAAGCGCGCGCACCGTTCTGGTCGTTCAATGCCAAGGGCAAGACCGTGGTGCAGCAGATCGTGTACAAGATGGTGCCCATGTACGTGTACAACTTCCAAGTCGCGCAGGACGCCTGCTACGAGGGCGTAGCCATCAACCCCGAACACATACGCCTCGCGTCGATGATCCTTTACAACTACTTCTCCATGCGGGCGCAGTTCACGGCATTGGTCAAGAGCAAGGGCGTGCTGCCCACCGGCATACGCGCGACCGGCTTCTCGCTCAAAGACGCCCAAGCGCGCCTGCAAGCGCTCACCGAACTCGACGTGCTCGCCATGGTGCCGGGCAAGAGCATCCTCTATGACGTGCTCCAGATGGCGACCGAGCCTGAGGCGAACCCAAGCGCACCCGGCGACGCGCTCCGCCGCCAACCCAACCTGGCCGTGGCCATGCTCGCAGTGAAGGCGCTCGAAGCCCTTCGGGACAGCCGTCCCGAACGCGAACTGAGCCCCCTCGCGGGACTGGCCTACGCCGGAACCCCGAGTCTTCGCTATGCCGCGGCCAACGCGCTCGTGACCATCTCGCCATCCGGCGCGATGCTGCCGTCGGACGCGGAGCGCGAGGCAGTCGTATCCACCCTCGCCGGCGCGCTGAGCGACTTGGGCAAGCCGGCCGTGCTGCTCGTGTCGCAAGACCGCGACGTGCGCGAGCGGTTCGCGGCCCTGCTGGCCCAGATCGGCTACACGCCGCTCACCGCGGTCGATGGCCCTGCCGCGCTAAAGATGACCAAGCCGTCCATTCCGCGCATTTCCCTTGTGCTCGTGGCCGACGACCTGACGGGCTTCGCCGCGCCTGCTTTTGGCAAGACCATGAAGGCCGACACCCTGGCCAAGGATATCCCGCTCGTGTTGCTGACCACGCCCGGCGGCGGCGAGAAGGCCGGCGCCAAGCCGGCCGAGTTCGCAGCGGCCGTGTCCAAGGATATCGATGCCAAGCCGCTCGCGGCTAAGCTGGCGCAAACGCTCGCGAAGGATAAGCCCACGCAAGCGTTGATCAGGAACTCTCGCGAGACCGTGCAAGAGGCGCTAGCCGCGTTGAAACACGTAGACCCCGCGGCGACGGGCTACGCCATCGGCCGGCTGACCCCAGCCCTGACCGCGCTTCTCCAAGGCCAGCCCATGCCCATTCGGCTGGCCGCGTGCGAAGTGCTCGAACCCCTGGCGGACCCCGCGGCGCTGGAGGCATTGGCGGCCGTGTTTGTCAACCCGAAGTCCGGCAAGGCGTTGCGCCTGGCCGCGGGCCGCGCCATTGGCCGCATCATCGTCAAAGACGCATCGCTGCTCACCGACGACATGCGCGTTTCCTTTGCCAAGGTGCTGGACGAGAAGGATCGTGGCATGCGCCTGGCCGCCGGCCGATTGCTCGGCCAAGGCGCGGCAAGCCGAGACATGGCCATGAAGGTGCTCAGCGACCGCCGCATTCAGTAGAGCCAGCCGCGAACAATCGGGGGAGCCCATCGGGTCCAGCGTTCGCAGCCGCTGGTCGTGCAGGCTTCGTTTCCTCTGTGGAGCGACGGCCACAGTGCCCAGCGACACCGACATTGCTATCGCGCGGTTCCTCGTGAAGCGCAAGATCCTGCCTAAGCCTGTCCTGCAGGCCGCGCTTGCCGAGGTAGACCGCGTCGCCAAATTGGGGCTGGAGAAGTATCTGCTCACCGTGCTCGTCGAGCAACGCCGGCTCACGCAGCAGCAAGCCGCGCAACTCAAGTCCCTGGCCGCATCGGGCCAGCTCGATGCCCCCAAGCCGCAACAGGCCCCGCCGCCAGAGGCCATCGAGGAAGTGTCCATCCAGGCCGCGCTCGCGGAGGCCGAGCAAGAGGAGGCCGGCGCACCGCCCGATGAGAGTGGGGAGCTTCTGGAAGCAGCCGACGACGCAGTCTCGATCGAGGACGCGCTCGCCGCGGCCGGCGAAGCCGTGGAGCCGTCTGAGGAAGAAGACGGGGAGTTGCTGGATACTGGCGACGTTCCCATTTCCATTGCCGACGCGTTGGCCGATGGCGGCATCCAGGCCGGTCTGGAGAGCGACGAAAGCGGCGAACTCATTGAGCCGGCAAGGCCGGCCGGGGAATCCTCGGCCCAAGACGCGCCCGGCGACGCCGGCCGGATCGGCCCGGATGAAAGCGGCGAACTCATCGAGACGTCCGCGGACGCTCCCCTGTCGGTGCAGGAGGTGCTCGAAGCGCTGGAGGAGGGCGAAGCTGCCCCTGACGAATCTGGCGACGCGGCCCCAGCCGTCAAGTCCGACAGCGACCTGCTCAAGGGCGTGCATGCGTGCGCGCGCTGCGGCGCGGTTGTGGACGATCTGGAGTTGGAGACTGGAGTCGCGGCCCACGTGGCGGGCCGCCTTTATTGCAGCAAGTGCCTGAGTTCGGAGCTGGAGGGGGGCGAAGTCGCCGCGGGCTACCGCATCGGCGCCCAGCTCTTCACCACGCGGCTCGGCCACGTGTACAAGTGCAAACACCTCGCTACGGGCCGCGTCTGCGCAGTCGAGGTGATCCCTGAGGAAGCGCTCGCCGGCGGCATCCCCCTCAACCGCCTCGTGCAACTGGGCTCGGCCGCGGCGGAGTTCGAGCAGGCGAACCTGCTGCGCCTCCACCAAGTTGTCCATTGGCAGAAACACGTGTACATCGAGCGCGCGTATGCCGCGTCCCTGCCGTTGCCCGTGTTCATCCAGCACCGGCAGAAGCAGAACAGTGGCCCCTTCCCGGTGCGCTTCACCATGAAGGTGCTTCAGCAACTGATGCAAGCTCTGTGCTTCGCGTTCGACAAGGGCCTCGTGCACGGCGGGATCGCGCCGGAGGTGGTGTACATCAATCCGCAGGGCGATGCAAAAATTGCCGACCTTGGCCTGCCCCCGCTGGGCCCGCCTCAGCGAAGCAACCCCTTCGTGGCGCCGGAGTTGCGCGGCGAAGGCGGCGCCATCGACTGCCGCGTCGACATCTACGCGGTGGGCATGGTCATCCATGAGATGCTCACCCTCGAACCCCCGCCCGCGGAGCGCTCGGGGCCGCTCGAAGCCCCTGAGCACACGCCCACGTTTGTGGACGACATCGTCGCAAAAATGACGGCATTCAGCGCGCGCGATCGCTATAGTACCCCGCGGGCCGCAATGAAAGACATCGAGTACGCCGTCGAGAAACTTTCCGCCACGGTCGACAAGGTGCGGCAAGTCAACGCCGAACTCGACCAAATGCAGAAGACGCTGGCCGCATCGCACCAGCGATCCGAGGCCATGCAGAAGCAACTCGACGCGTTCCTGGCCAAGCGCGAGGCCGCGGTGGCCAAACTCCAGCGGGCCGTGGCTCACGAGCCCGGCCCCAACGCGTCGCGGGCCGAGCGCAAGGAGTTCAAGCGCAAGGCCAAGGAAGTCGAGCAGCGAATCGCCGCGTTAGACAAGAAGGTCCGTACGCAAACCAAAGACTTGAAGCGGACTCTGCAACACGAACTCAGCAAACAACGACGCCTCCAAGTTGACATCGGCAAGCGCATCGAGGAACGGCACAGGATCGAGCAAGAAGGTTGGCAAGCCCAAGGCCAGTAGCGCGCGCGGATGGCTGCCGCGCCAGCAGCCCCCCACCATCGCTGACAACTGGACCCACTTAAACACGGTGGTTCCACGATCCAGCTCTGCTGGCAAGTGAGTGCAGTTTGTCCTCGACAGCGCTACCCCCCCTGTAGTCCCCCTGGAAGGGGGGACTGTTCCGGTCGGCGGTCCGGTGAGCGTTTGTGTGCACCGGGAGCGCCTCGGCATTCCCAGAGGCACGAGATGCACATCGTCCCCCCTTCCAGGGGGGACTACAGGGGGGTCGTGTAGCCGAAGGCCAGAACCGCCAGGGAAAGGCATGGCCTCGATAGGCCAAGTCTACACTCATGAGATTCGGGAATCCGTGTGCTCATTGGGGCTGCGGCCCAACGGCAACTGTCTTACGTGTGGGTAATTGTCAGCTACCTTCGGGAGGTCACCATGAGTCGGAGCGCCGACACAGACAAGGCTCGGTTCGTCCGATTCATCTTGGTGTGCATTGGGCTCATCCTGACCCTGGGGCTCCTTGGATGGGCGATAGAGACGCGGCCCTGGGAATTGCTCAAGCAACTCGGCCAGACACCGTCTGCCGCGCCCGCCGCGGGCTCGACGGCCAGGCCGCAGGCCCCTAAGGGCTCCCAAAGCCAACAACTTGCCAATGGCGCACCCACCGGCGCAGGCCGCGGCAAACTGCGCTTCCGGTTCGATGCAGGAGGCCGAGACCGCGCATTGCTCGACGCAAAGGGCCGGCCTGTAGAACCACGCGACGTGGAGCGGCTCTATGGCCAGGCATTCGCGGCCCGCGACGCGGGCGTAGATGTGTGCTTGCACGAATACGCCGCGCGCACGGCCATGCCAGAGGCGAAGCGGCCCGTGTACATGGACCTGGCCAAGTGGGAAACGGCACGAGTGCCGCCGGGACAGATCGCCATCGATCCCAAGCTGGGCCGTTTCCAGTTCTCAGCGGGCAAATCCACCAAACTCAAGCTGGCCAGCCGATGCCACATCGGCTGGGGCGAAGCGCGGGACGTGTTCATTGACGGCAAGTACGCCTACCTGGCCACGGCTGAGAGCAGCTTCCCCGTCTGCATCTACGACCTCTCCAACCCCGCGTCGCCGGTCAAAGTTGGCATGATCCAGGCCGGGGACATGGAGTGGCCCACGCGGGTCGTTGTGCAGGAGGGGCGCGCGTACGTGCCGAGCCGATACCGAACCTTTGCCGTGCACGACGTGTCCGACCCGCGGCGGCCCAAGCGCTTGGATACGCTGAACCTCTGCCGCGGCCGCAAGCGCGGCAGCGCCGGCGCGCGCAGCGTCGCGGTAGGCGGAGGGTACGCGTACGTGACCGTGCACGGCCGCGGGTTCGACGTGATCGACGTGTCCAGCCCCAAGCGCGCGTGCCGCGTCGCGCAAGTCAACGCGCCGCCCGGGTTCGACCCCATGCCCAAGCCGCGGCTCGTGGGCAAAAGGCTGTTCCTCGCGAGCAAAACGCAACTGCTGAGCTACGACGTGTCCAACCCCAAGCAGCCCGTGCGTCTGCCGACCTTGCCCGTGGCCTGCGCAAACGTGCAAGTGGCCGGGCGGTTCGCCTACCTGCCCGGCGGCGACGGCGTGTTCAGCGTGGCCGACGTGTCCGACCCGCAGCAGCCCCGAGTCGTCGGACAGTGCCGCGCCGCGCTCCCGAGCAAGCAAGGCGGATTGGACGACGTGGTCGTGAAGGGAAAGTACGCGTTCGCGACCGTGCGCAGCCGGCCTGAAGAGCGCGTGTGCTTCGTGGTCATCGACGTGTCAAAGCCCGACGCGCCCAAGGTCGTCGCGGAGGCGAAGGTGGACCCGGCCTTCACCGGCGCCAGGGCGTTCGACGGCATGAAGCTGGGCCGGGCCGACGCGGCCGTGCCGGTCTTCCTCGATCCTCACATGCGCTGCCTGCCCACAGGCATCGCCCTGCGCGGCGATCACGTGTACGTATCGGACGAGTTCTTTGGCCTGTGGGCATTCGACGTGTCCGACCCGCGGCAGCCCACGCTCGTAGGCGGTGCGAAGGAAGGCGGCGAGGTGTCGAGTGTCTGCGTGAGCCGCGGCCTCGCGTTCGCGGTGCAGAACATGGAGGGCGGCCTGGCGATCGTGGACGTGTCCGATCCCCGCGCGCCGCAGTGGAAGTCGTACTACCACACCTCGACCGACATCTGGGCCGTGGCGTGCTACCAAGGCCGCTACGTCTACTTCTCCGACTACGACGGCGGCTCGGGCCGGCACATCTACGTGATTGACGCGGCCGATCCGTCCAAGCCTGCACTCGTGAACCGGCTTCCGGGCCGGCAGGCCCGGTCCGCGGCCGTCGCCGGCCGGCGCCTGTTCATGGACGGTATGATCTTCGACTTGGAGGACCCGGCCCGCCCGCGCAAGCTCGCGGACATCCCCGGCCGCGGCGCGGAGTTCTCCATGCGCCAATCCGCGGCCGGCGACAAGCTCTATGTCTGCGTCGAGAGGACGTTCGGCGTCATCGACCTGAGCGACGCCAGCCGTCCGAGCGAACTCGCCCGCCTTGGACTGGGCGACCCCGGCTTCTGGTGTGAGCGCATGCAGGCCTTGGCCGGCCGCGTGCTCGTGCCGTACGGCAAACGAGGAGCTATCATCGTCGACGTGTCCAACAGCCGTTCGCCTCGCATCGTGGAGCGCTACAGCCCCAAGAACCTGGCGGGCGGGCTCAAGCGCGGGATCGGCAAACTCCTCCATGTCGATCGGCTGACCCGCGAAGTCGTCATCTCCGCGGAGATGGCCGGCCACTACCTCTACACCGCGGACTACTGGGACAACGTGTACGTCATGGACGTGCGCAACCCGTCCAAGCCCAAGCTCCTTGGCGAAGCGCCCGGATACTACGGTTGGGGCATGGACGTGCAAGGCGGCTACATGTATCGCGCGAGCCTCGACGGCATCCGCATCTTCGATATCCCGCGGCCTTCGGAAGCGCCCGTCGGCCCCGTCACGACCGTGGCGAACCTCAAGTAGAGGTGGAAGGCTGATTTCACGTGTCACAACGCGTTGCATTCTGGAGTTTCGAAAGTTGATTCGGGCAGGTTGACAACGAATGTGCCGATTCTTGGGCAATGTGTGCAGCACATTGCGGACTGGGCAGCCTGAAGGGCTGCCACAACATAGCCCAGTGCAAGCCGCGCCACGCGCGGCGCCGCGCTGGGTCCGCGTCTTGTACCAAAGAACGCTGAAAGCGTTCCACAAGGCCGGCGGGCCGCGTTTGTGCAACGCTTTCAGCGTTGCTTCGTCGTTTTCAATCCTCCCCAGCGCGGCGTTTGTTCGCCCGCTAACGCGGCCGAACAAGCTTGCACTGGGCTATGATGTGATGCGCCTTCAGCGCATCCGCGTTCTGCGCAGGCGCACCACTGGAACGAACGCCCGGTTGACTATGTACGTTCAGACCAGCCCCCTAAAATAGAGGCCGCGCTTGGACCAGCCAACTCCATCGCCACGCAGCAGAACGCCGCGCTTGGCCGGCGCCGCCGTCGCGGTGGTCGCGCTCGTCTACATCGTCTGGGTGGCCGAGTTGCCCTCGGACACATTCTGGGCCGGCGATATGGGCGTCAAGCTCGTGCAGGTCGAGTCGTTCGTCCACGGCCGGTGGCAGCGCCTGGCGCTCGACTACCCCGGCCGGACCATCGACCCCGATGGCCGCTACTTCCCCATCTCGCCGCTCTTCGCCGCGAGACTCGGCGCGCGGTGGTACGGCGTATTCCCGCCGTTCTTCCCGTTCCTCACGTCGATCCT
>JAJRTI010000006.1 GCA_024278415.1 Planctomycetota bacterium
GGCCTCACTTGCCGCCCACGATAGCAAGGGGAAAGTTCTCCGCGTTGCGCGGCGTCTTGCATACGGGGTGCAACGCGCCGTTGGTGAGCGCGATGACGCGGCGGTCCACGTAGTCCAGCAGGCCCCAAATGTTGACCACCTCTTCTTGGCCCGGCGCTTGGCCGGCCAGCACCTCTGCGACGGCCTGCGCGAAGGGGCTCTTGGCGGCCACCTGCTCGCCGGTGCGCGCGGCCATAAGCACGTAGCACCCGGCGGCCTCGCTCAGTCGGTCCGACAGCATGTCCACCCAGGCGTCGCCCAACGCCCGGCCGCCCACGCCGCCGGCGTGGCACGTGTCCACGAACACGATCACCTTCTGCGCCGGCAGCCCCTCCAAGAGGCGGCCGTGGATGTCTGTCCATTTGTACCCGCGCAGATACGGCTTCTGCGGGTCCGCGTCGTACGTCAGGAAGTAATAGTTGCCCCGCCGGTCCTGCACGCCGTGGCCAGCCAGGTAAACCATCACCACGTCGCGCACACTGGACTGGGAAAGAAACTCTTCCCGCGCCGCGTCCAATCCCTCCCGGGTCGCCTGCGCGTCCTCCAGCAACCGCACGCGCACCCGGCCATACAGCCGGCCCTCTTGCTTCTTTAGCAGCGACGCGATGCGGTCCACTTCCTGCGCGGGGTAGCCGAGGTTGAAGCGCGGATTCTTGTAATGGCTGACAGCCGCGGCCAGGAACCAGAGCTGCGGCTTCGGCTTCGCCGCGGCCTCGAACGTGACGCCCCGCGTCGCGTCCGCGCTGCGCACCCCGGCCGTGTTTACGCTGTAAGCCGACAACTTGTTCGCGCCTTCCACGAGCGCGACCTGGAAGCGCTCGCGGCGGCGATATCCCTGGCCCGTCTCCTCCCGCTTCACTCCGCCCAGGCCGCGCGCCTCCTGCTCCCGGCCATTGACGCGCAGATGCACCTCTGCGATAGGATACTGCGCGTCCCGGGCCTCCACGAGGACTTCGACGCTGCGCTTCGCCACCGTGATGTCGGCGTAGGGCTGAACGATTGCCGTCTTGGGCGGCGCGGCCACCGCGTGCGTCTCGCCGGCCCGGAGCCGAGGCGCGTCGGGGAAGCGCCGGGCCATACGCAACGCGTCGGCCGGAATCGCCTCGCCGCACAGCCTGGCCGCCACGATGTCGGGCCGGCGAAACACGTTCCGATACTGCCCCAGCGGGTAGGCCCGTTGGCCCACCACGACGCTGACCACGCTCTCCGCGGTCCGCGACGCGACGAAGAATCCCTCGCGCGTCCACGCGATGTAGTCGTCGCGCGCCTGGAGGCCCGCCAAGAACACGAGTAGTTGGCCCGTCTTCACGTCCCACAGGATTGTCCACCCCTCCTCGCCGCCTGACGCGAGCAGCCGGCCATCGGGGCTGAACGCGACGCGGTTCACGCGGCCCTCGTGCCCCTTGAGCGCCCGGATCAAGCGGCCAGTGATTGGGTCCCACACCTTCACCATCTTGTCGTCGTCGCCTGACGCGAGCAGCCGGCCGTCCGGGCTGAACGCCAGGCAATTCACGTCGTTCGTGTTCACGAGCGTACGCTCGGCGCGGCCGGCGCTTGGACTCCAGAGCCGGATGGTGTTGTCACGGCCGCCCGAAGCAAGCAGTTGGCCGTTGGGGCTAAACGCGGCCGCGCAGACGTTGCCCGTGTGGCCTTTGAGCGTGCGAACCGGCTCGCCCGAAGACGGATTCCACAACCGAATGGAATCGCCCCCCGCCGAGGCCAGGACGCGTCCATCGGGGCTGAACGCTACGTCGCGAATCCAATCGGAGGGCGCCGCCATTGTGTGCAGCGCCCGGCCCGCCGCCACATCCCAGAGTTTCAGCAATCCGGAACTATCCCGGCTGCCGGCCGCGAGCACGCGGCCGTCCGGGCTGAACGCGAGGCTTTCCACGTCGTCCTGACGCGTCAGGCTGCGAAGCACGTGGCCAGCGGCGACATCCCACAGATCGATCCGCCTATACCCGGTTCCACAGGCGAGCAGCCGGCCGTCCGGGCTGAACGCCAGGCTGCCCACTTTGCCAACCCTTTCGGGAGTCAGCCTCTGCACGACGCAACCCGTGCGCAGATCCCATAGTTTGATGGTTCGCTCCCACCCGCCCACGCCCAACCTCTGGCCGTCGGGTGTGAACGCCAGCGCGTGCACGGAATCCGCACGGTCTTTCAGGATCTGCACCACCCGCCCGTCCGCCGCGAGCCATATCTTGACCGAACTGTCGTCGCATCCTTGCGCGAACCGCCGGCCGTCGGGGCTGAACGCCAGCGATGTCGCGCTCATGTGGCTCCATCGGAGCGACTTGATCAATCGGCCGGCGGCCGGGTCCCACATCTTTATACAGCCAAAGATATCGCCCGAAATCAGAACGCGGCCGTCGGGACTTAACGCGAGAGAAGAGATGAACCCGTCGTGGCCCTGGAGAACGCCTGCCTGCTCGCCAGTAGAAGCGTTCCAGAGTCTGACCGTTTCGTCCCTGCTGGCCGAAGCGAGTTGGCCGCCGTCCGGGCTGAACGCGACCGCGATCACCGTCTTGGTGTGGCCCCGAAGGACGCGCACGAGTCGCCCGGTCGCTACGTCCCAGAGCTTCACCGCCTTGTCGTCGCTGGCCGACGCGAGCCAGCGGCCGTCCGGGCTGAACGCGACCGCATTCACACACTCCTTGTCCGCTCGGACCGTGCGCAGGCATCGTCCCGTCGCGGCGTCCCACAGCTTGATGACTTGCCAACTTCCCGATGCAATCAGCAGGCCATGCGGGCTGAACGCGACCGAATGGACATATGACTTGTGCCCGATCAGCGTCCGCACCTCCCTGCCGCTCGCGACGTCCCACAGCCTCACGGCGCGGTCGTCGCCGGCCGACGCGAGCCTGCGGCCGTCGGAGCTGAACGCGACGGAGTTCACGATGTCCGTATGCCCGTTCAGCGAGCGAATTTCCCGGCCGGATGCGGCGTCCCAGAGCTTGATCGTGTGGGCGCTGCTGCCGGACGCGATCAGCCGGCCGTCAGGGCTCCAGGCGACCGTCTCCACCGCGGCGCTGTGTCCCAGCCCCACATAGACCCTGGCTTTCTCGCCGCGCTCTTGCCCCGCGGCCTGGGCCGCCAGCACGGCCAACGCAAGCGCGCACGCCACATACCGTCGGCGACAAATACCCTGAGGATTCGGGCTCAGCTCATCTAGGTGCTGTTCCATGTCATGTCTCTTGGTTCAACACGATGGCGAAATCGTGATCGATCTGGCCGCAGTCGAGTGGGCCGTCGAAGCAGAGATATCATGGGTCGAGACCGACTGCGCGCGCATCGCGCGGGCTCGCGCTCCAGTATCGCGTCACCGCCACACCGCCATTTCGGGCGACGGCCCCGAACGCGGCGCCACGTGCACCGGCACGTCGCCATACTCGCCCTCGGCCAAGATCGCCGCCACCGTGCGTCTGGCGATGGCCGGCGCGTTGCGCTCTTCGCTGAGATGTCCGAGCATGACCCCCTTGGGCAGCCTTTCGCTGCCGTCAAACGCGTGCCGCAGGAGCCACCCGCACTTCTCGTTGCGCAGGTGGTGCCGCGAGTTGGGGTTGGGGTGGAGCCGAAGCAGCTCCGGGTCGTGGTTGCACTCGATGTAGATGAAGTCGCTGTCGTGGAACTGCTCCACCAGCCCGCGCCAGTCGCTAAAGTCGCTCGCGACCACGAGCTTCGCTTCGCTGTGGCCGTGCACGTAGTGGAACTCGAACCCAAACGTGTGGAACGCGCCGAAGTGCGGAACCTGAAACGCAGCCACGACCAGGTCGCCGATGAGGAAGCTGTCCCCGTCGTAGGGCTTCAGTTGCAGGCCGGAGAAATCCTTGCCCTTGAAGTGGCGCCGCTCAAACTCGTGTACGTCTCGCTCATACAAGTGCACGGGAATGCCTTCGTCCTGCATGACCCGCAGTGCGGAGTAGTTGATGTGGTCCGCATGGAGATGGGAGACGAGGACGGCATCGGGCCGGCGCGGCAGGGCCTCCAGGGCCGCGCGGCAGTCGCGCTGGGATCGAAAGCCCGCGTCGATGAGCAGCGCGGTCTCGCCCGCCTGAAGGAACAAGCTGTTGCCCGAGCTGCCGCTGCGGAGGGATTGGAATACGAGGCTCACGGACGGCTCCAAAGGAGGGTAACACTCAGCCAAGTGCAACGCGACACGAGCGTGACGGGCCATCAAATCGTGTCATTCTGAGCGAGGCGAAGAATCGTCTTCTGCCCGAGGCAAGAGATTCTTCGCTTCGCTCAGAATGACAAACCGCGCCGACTGGACGGTGCGAACGCAAAGGAGACGTTTGCACTTGGCCAAAACGCTAGGGGCAACGAATTGATAAAACGCAACGTAACATTTCAGCCAAGTACAACAGCCAGTTACCGGAATACTGTCAAAGCTTCCGTGCAACGCCGCGTGTTGGGGTATCTGAATCCCAACGGGATTCCGGATATCAGCCCAGGGTTCGCGAGCGAAGCTCGCAACCCTGGGTTTTGAGGCGCACAGCTTCGCTCCCCCCCC
>JAJRTI010000007.1 GCA_024278415.1 Planctomycetota bacterium
CCCAGGGTTGCGAGCTTCGCTCGCGAACCCTGGGCTGATATCCGGAATCCCGTTGGGATTCAGATACCCCAACACGCGGCGTTGCACGGGAGCTTTGACAGTATTCCGTACATGGCTGTTGTATTTGGCTGAAGTGTTACGACAAAAGAATCGCGCTCATGCTGCCACCACCTCGCCTGCCCACGCCATACCGCGTGCCGAACACCATTGGGCCAGGCCCTATATCACAACGGCTCCGGAGTCATGCACCTCGTACGGCAGGCCGACGTGGTAGATGCCTTGCTCGCGCATGCCCTCGACCGGGCCGAGCGGGAACAGCAGCACCTGGTCCTCATCGTGCTTCACCTCCTCGGCCAGCTTCGTCATCAGCTCCGCACGTTCGCGGTCCGACAGTTCGCATCGGAACACCGAGTACTGGAGGTGGTCGCCGTATCCGCGCATGAGCCGGAATACCCGGCGCAGGCGCTTCGCGTCGCACACGTCATACGCCACAATGTAGAGCAAGCGCGCCATGGCTCATCTCGTGCGGAACGCGGGATACGCGGCCAGCTCGCCGGCCAGCACGCGGCCCACGAGCCGGGTCTGCACTTCCAGCACTCGGCGGTAGCTGATGCGGTAGCCGAAGACCGGATGTGTGACCAACGCGTCAAGCCGGCGCTCATACGCTTGGATGAACTTGCGCCTCGCGTCCGGCTTGAGCGCCACGGCCGGGCCGCGGCGAATGAAGTCGCCCGGCGCCACGATACCGTTATTCACGACCCACAGCACGACCGAGTCCGCGATGATGGGCCGGAACTCTTCCATCAGGTCCAGCGCCAACGCGGGCCGGCCATACCGCGGCTGGTGGTAGAAGCCCACGAACGGGTCGAAGCCTACCGCGAGCGCGGTGACGGCGAGATCCTTGGCGAGCAACGAGTACGCGTAGGACAGCATCGCGTTGATGGGATCCAGAGGCGGGCGCCGGTTGCGGCCGTTGAAGTTAAACGCCCATTGTGGCGCAGGCATCCCTGCCTGCGATTCGGACCTCTTGCCGTTCTGCGGCTTGAGCATGCCATCGAACAGGGCGAAGTACGTCTTCGCGGCCATGCCTTCGATGCCGAGGAGCGACGCGATCTCTGTGGCCTTGTCTGCGGCGCCGGCGAGGCGGCGCAACTCACGCGTCGCGGTCTCCGGCGCGTCGGCATGGTTGCGCATGAGGAGGGTGCGGCAGTTTTCGATCTTGCCGGCCACAATCGCGCGGGCAAAGGCCAGGCAGCGCGCGGGATCGGCCGCGGTCAGGTGCTGCGCTTTCCTCAGCTCGACGTTCTTGTGGGCCATGCCTTCCATGTGGCCGTAGAACCAGCCGCCGGTCGAGAAGAGGGTGAGCGGGATGTTGCGCGTGCACATCTCGCGCATGGCTTGGGTAGTGACTTGCACGTTCCCGAAGATGCACACGTGGGAGGTCTCGAAGATGCGGGCCTCGCCAATCTTGGTGTTCTTGAGCTTGACTTGGAACAGTTCGCCCGACTTGCCGATGCGCGCGCCTTGTTCTTGCACGTAGAGGGGCGTCGCGTCGTCCCGCGCTGGGAGCAGGCGGCGCACGCCATCGTCCTCTTGGGCCGACGTCTCCCGGCCGGCGAGCAGGTTGGTTTCGTCGGGCAGGCAGATGCCGGCGAGTGAGCAGCCCACGCACTTGGGGCTGTCTTCAAGGGGCGGCGGGATGCGGCCGGCTTCGGCCACGGCCCGCAGGTCGCGCACGATGCCGCGGGTTTGCTGGACGAGATCGGCATCGAACCGCACGTCCACGCGCGTCTTGGATGCGCAGTAGTAGAGCACGCCGGCGTCGGAATGGTATCCATTCGAGCGCAGCACGAGCCCTTGTGCGCAGACTTGGACGCGGTCCGCATCCCACGCGCGCAAGGGGATATCGGGGGCCGCGCCGCGTTTGTAGTCCACGGGCGTGACCGCGTCGCCGGAGCCCTCGATGAGATCGATGCGGGACGTGAGGTGCTCGTCGGGCGCGGACAGCCACAGCGACCGCGCATGGATGGTTTCTTTGTCCTCATCGGCATCGGGCATCTTGCCGCCTTCGCGGTCCACGGCCCGGTGTGCGAACCGTCCCTCGACGGTGTGGAAGTTGTCTGCGAAGTCGCCTTGGACCCACTCGATATAGGCGAGCCGCGGGCAGTAGGCGAACTCGTTGACCATGCGTGCGGGCACGCAGTCGGGGAGAGCGGAGAGGGTTTCGCGTTCACCATTCATGGGTTTGTGTGTGGTAGCCGCATGCGCCAGCATGCGGGACCTGCGGGCGCTCTGTGGGTTGCTTGTCGTTGGCCCGCATGCTGGCGCATGGGGGTAACGTTCCGTCATGGAGTGCGCCGGCAGAGTCCCGCATCTGCGGGACGGCGACGGCGCTTTGGCTGCGCCTCGCGCATCTGCTGCGATGGGCTTGAGCGCGGCCGCCGCGCGCACTCAGGAAAAGCGGTGTCGCCGCTACGCTCTGCCACCGCACTCCACAAGCGCGTCTCTTCAGTAGGCGACGGCTCGGCCACGACGCACCTATTTCGCCGTCCGTCGGAACGCGAAGGCGCTCCGCTCCGGGGTTGGTAGCCGCATTCGCCAGAATGCTGGCGATCTGGGGGTTGCTCATGGGTGAGGGAGGAAAAGTCCCATCCCGAAGTGCTAGGAGTGGCCCAGGCAGATGGGGCCGGCCACGGGTTCGGGGAAGACCAGGCGGAATGCTCCTGCCAGCCGGACTCCGCCGTCGTCGCCGCGTTTCTGCCGGAAACGTTTGAACTGGATGGGTCGGAGCCGTTTTTGAGGCCCGACTTTGAAATGGCCGCCTTCGTCGATCCGGGCTTCGATGCGGATGTGGTGACCTGACGGCCAGGCGGGATCGCGTTCGGCTTTGCGTTCGAGTTCTTCCCTGAGCAAGGCTTCGACGAACGCGATCGGGTTTTCGAGCAGTTCGCGGGGGTCTCGTTTCTTGCCCCGGCGCTTGGGATGACGCGTCACCAGGAAGGGCGTGGCCGAAACCCACTCCTTGCTAGGCTTGAGGGGGGGTGGCGAGGCGTACTCGTCGAGGGGTCCCATGCCCAACAGGAGGGTGCGCAAAGGATGGCCGGATTCCTCGCGCTCTCGGCGCATGATTTCAGTCAAGCGGTCGATCGCGCGCAATTCGTGGTCGGAGAAACCGCCTGCCGCGGCGAGGGTGAGGTGATCGAGCCGTCCGTCGCCGTCCTCATCGGTGGGGAGGTAGTAGGCGTGGGTATGACCGAGCAGTTTGTTGCCCTGCGCGTCCTTGCCGCTGAAGGTTCGAGAGCGACCCTTGCTTCCATCGGACTCTGGGTAGCGTCGGCCGTAGATGCTCATGAGAGCGGCGCGGGTGGCCTCGGCCACCGGCAAAGTCTCGGTGACAAGGGGGAGAACGGCGCTGTCAAGCACATAGCGAACGACCTGGACGCGCCCCGCCGGGTGGCGAGCAATAGCGGGTTTGCGCGCAGGAGTCACCTTGAGGCAATCGACGGGTCGGGCGTAGCGAATCCACTTGGAGCCAGGAGGGTCTGACCACCGCTCCGCGTGCAGCCATAGGGTCTCCGCACAAAGATGCCAGTTGGGATCATACGCAGGCGGGGCGCTTTTCTTGCGCCGCGTTCGTCCTGTCTGAGGAACGAACTTATCGCCAGAGAAAGCGGACTCCGGGTCGGGGCAAAGAACGCGCACCACCTCGTACTCCGAGGAAAGCGTCTGGCCGTTGATCGGGATGCAGTTCGGCACGGCTACGGTCTCGGCGTCGAGGAGGCGCGCGTCGCACCACGATTCAGCGCGGCCGAGGAAATTGAGATGGTCAAGGATCAGGGCGAGATGCGCTCGCTGCTCGTCGTCGAGGTTGGCGGATTCCCAAAGCATGATGATGTCGGCCTGTCGGTCGAGCGCGACAAACGCGTCGAAAACCATGGTGCGGTCATCTGGGCCTTTCTTGCCCCACGGCATGTAGTGCCTGGCATGTCCGGCAGACGCAGGCGGGAGACGAAACGCGGGCGGCTCGGCCAGCGCGCGCAGAAGGGGCTCCACCTGCTCTTGCGCCAACCGGTCGTCGAGTTTGCGCTTCCAGGCCGCGATCAGCGCGCGCAGGAAACGCCAGGGGGCGGGGGGCCATTCGGCCGCGCCTTCGTTCACGTGCCGGCCCCACGGCGTCGCGTGGAACCGGCCGGATGGGAAACGGATCTGAATCGCGATCATGACTCGCTCTCCTCCGTGTTGTCTTCGCTTTCGTCGCTCTGGGCCTCTTGCTTCTTCTTTGCTTTCTTGTCGGCCTCCCAGCGCACCTCGGTGACGGGCGGATCGGCAAACAAGCCGGCGTCGCGGCATTTGGCGATAAGCGCGGAGCATTGGCTCAGGAGGTCTTTCTCGGCAGGGATTTCGAAGGCTTCGGGCGTCTTGGCTTCAAGAGCTTGTGCGCACAGGTCGCAGGCCGTGCGCAGTCGCAGGCCCGTGGAGAGGAAGCGCTGGATTTTGAACAAAGCCAGGCTGATGAGCAGCTTTGTGGCGTCTTCGCCGAGACCGTATCCGCGCAGAAGCGCCAGGTCCAGGTTGAAGTAGGCCCTGATATCGCCGGCCACGAACTCGGTGCGATGGAAGGGGACGTTGCCGAAGCCCTGCTTGGTGTCGCCCTTAGGGTCCACTCTGTCGTTCTTGACGCCTCCACTTTCGGCGACGCGTACATCAGAGGCCTCAACAAATCCCGACAGGACGCGAGCCATGCGCAGCCGCCCGCCGGCCAACTCCTTCTTGGCCAGGAAGAGTCCGTGCAAGATGGCGTTTGCGTCGTACTTGAACACGACGGAAGCGAGGAGCTTTTGATCGACCGGGCCGATCTCCAGGCCTGCGACGTCGTTCTTGAGCATCTCAAGTACGGATTTGTCTTTGCCTTCCAGGATGTAGGGCGAGTTGATGCGGTGCGCTTCGAGGATGGAGTTGGTGAGGGGTTTTCCGTCTTTTGAGACGACACGGATGTAGGGCAACCCCTGAAGTTTGGGGATGAGGTCCTCGCCTGTGTCGTCCCAGCACACGGCCTCCATGCGGTTGGCGACGGACTGAGCGGACTCGACCAGGAGCATCTCCGTTCCGTCGGGCAAGGTGTAGCGCGCGGGGCCGAGATCGGGGAAGCCGGTGGGCTGGAATCGGTGGCCTTGCAGGGGCTTGAGTTCGGCTTCGAGCAACAGACGAGGAGTCTTGTTGAGGGTTTCCAAATTCATCTCCGACATGACTCTTTCTCCTTTCAAACAGTTCAAGTGAGGTTCGACATCGCGTCCTGAGGACGGAGGACAAGGTGGCACAGACTCTGGATATCGGGCTCCGACAACGGCAGCAGCAGCGCGGCCGCGACGCGCTGGCCGAGCGCGCGTTGGCCGTCCAGTTCGGCCCAGCATGCGTCGCGGGCCGAGCCGCCGGAGACGCGTTGGGGCAGGGGGAACAAGCCCGCTCCCGATAGCCGCCGAGCGGCAAGCCGGCACGCCTGGCCGACCCGCCCGGCTTCGAGCAAGGGGAGGGTTCCGGGTTCGGGCGGAATGGGATAGTCCATGTCGCCAATCCGAAGCGGACGAGGGAGGAACAGCAACTTCAACAACGCGTAGGCCCTGGGCAGTGGCCCTGCGTCAGCCCGCGGCCGGCGCGGGGGCAGGCTGGCCCGCGGCATCTGCACCGCGGCAAGTCCCCAGAGCAAATGCTCGATGCGCTGTTCGTCCACGTCGCCGGCGAGATACGCGGCGAGCGCGTCCCGAGACACCGCGAAGTGGTGCTGCAAGGGCAGGTGCTCGCATCCTGCGCGCCGGCCGTCCATGACGCGTCGGACGAGCACGCTAGCCAGGTTGGCCGAGAGGCTGCCCGCGTTCCAAGCGACGCATCGATCCTTTTCGGCCCACTGCGCGTACTCGCGGCGGTCGCGGGAGTATCTAGTCACCACCAGTTCCAGGTTGCTGCGAACGGGGCCAATCTTGTTCTCTGCGTCGTAGATCGAGGCAAGTCCTCGGGCGATTTCAAACTCGACCGATCCGTCATCGGCCGCGCCGAGCCACTCCGACCTGAGCCCCGCGAGGGGCGGCACGTACTTGCCTTGCGCCCATTCGGGCTTGAGGCTGAGTTCGCGCTCCGCACGGCCAAGGGCAGCAACGATGGCCGCGAACGCGACAGGTCCGCTGTAGCGGCAATAGTCGAAGATGGCGGACTCAATGCCTCTAGCGACTGGGGCAAATCGGGCGGGCGCGTCCTTGGCGCGTCCGGCGCGTCGGAAGCGGTCGAGCCATGCGTCGGCTTGGCGAAGCAGGTGGACATGTTTGGCGGCTCGCACATCGACGCGGCCCAGCGCCGCCGCGAGGTAGGCCTTGCCGCTGCGTTTGAGGAACCCGTAGCGAGCGAACGAGCGGATGCCGCGGTCTACGCCCAGCGCGGCGAGGGCCTGGGCGAATTCAAGCCCGTCGCGGGCCTGCCGACGGCCCAGCTCGGCGCGTCCCTCTGCAAAGAGTTGTTTGAGTTCGTTCTGGGTGGTCCAGTTCGCCCAAAGAGGGAGCCACGTCTCTCCGCGGGAAGAAGAGGAATCGGAATCCGATGGCGATTCGAATCCGACGGCCGCAGGGCGCACGGTGAAGGGAAACGCCGCCTTGTCGCGCTGGGCGCAACCGAGACGACGCGACACCGCGCCGGACAGCAGCAAGGCTCCTTCCATCATGAAAACGAAATCCCAGGGATTGTCTAGGGGGCTTCCCTCCGTTCCTTGCGTAGCATTGGGGCCGCCAGCGCGGCCTGGCGCAAATTGCCCTACGGACGCGGCGGGCAGTTCCACCGTGAGTTCTCCAAACAACGCCTGTCTCAGCCAATCCTCCGCTCTGGCGACTGGTGTTTGTCGATCGAGCCCAAGAGCTACCAACCGTTCCATGAAGTTCAAAGTAAAATCTAAGCGGCCATCATTACCGCCAGTGCCCAGAATGGGCGGGAAGGCTTGGCCGGCAGTCTGGATCACCATCGCCGCATCCATCCATTGCACGACCGCTTCAGGCAGTTCATTACGGAATCGCCTAATGACGCGTTCTTTGGTTTCGCCAGACAGCTTGGAGTTTTTGCCTATACTTCGAAGGATGGCGTTGAAAGACCGAATCAAGTCGTTTCGTTGTTGTTCGTTCCAGCCATCAACGCTTCTTAGCGCCTTTTCCAAGCGCTCCAGCATTACTGGAAGGGCTCGGCCTATTTCCTGCGGGATAGAAGGAAGTACATGGCGTATGAGATCGGCCATACTATCGAAAGCGGAGGGGTCGGTGGATATCACCTCTTTGCTTATCTGTTTCGCGTTTTCGATCACTTTTGGGGAGGAAGGGGACACTCCGGGGAGGATGTTCTCGAGAGTCTCCCGTACTCTCTGGATAACATTCCCATAGCGACCCAATCGAGGGTTTCCGCTTTGGGCTAGCGCTTTTACCGCCTTGTGATCTGTTCGCAGAGCAGTCTCAGCACTTTCATCGGACGAAAGGCTAATGGGAGCCGCCACGAAATGGTGGAAGAAGAAGCGTGCCATCGTTTCCGTTACTTTGCCAGGGGTCAGTTGAAAAAAGCCACACCCTCCTGCCCAAGGCGCAACAATGGGAGTCGGTTCGTATTCGTGCAAGAAGAACGTCACCAATGTTCCCGCGTCGTGTTGACTCATGAGACAGAAACAACCCTCCCGCCAGCAAGCGCGAGCCGTTTCGTCGGCCTGTTCGCTCACGAGTCGAAACACGCCCAGCGCCTTGAGATAGCTCATGAGCGGCTCAGGCGTACATCCTGTCAATTCGAGTTCATGCATGGTTTTCTACTCCTTCCATAGCCGCATCGGCGATCCGACTGGCGCGCATGTCCGCGACACGCAAGAGCGTTTCGAGCATCGCCAGCCGGAAAATGCCGAACCGGTCGCGCAATGCGAAGACGCGGTCAATCCAGCTCGGTTGTCCTTCGAAGGGCGGCGCTTGGCCTGATCCCAGCTCCATCGGCTCCAGGGAGAGAACGCATTCCGGCGCGACGATCCGACAGCCGAGTGGGGTGGGCGGCAACCGGTCGCCGTCCCACACGCCGCGAGCGAAACGCTTCTCGTCATCCGGCCAGAGTTCTTCAGGAAGTGACCGGATGGACACGCGCACCTTGCCGTGATGTGCGGCGGCCAGGTAGGCGACGAGGCCGCGCAGGTGCTCTCCGATTCCGCTCGCCGGGTCAAGCGCGGCCAGCGCTGAAGCGAGTTCGTGGCGGAACCTGGGGCGTTCATACCTTCTGAACGCGCCTTTAGCCTTAGCCCATAACTGGGTTGGATCCGGCGCGTCCGGAGGCACCGCGCGGCGAAAGACTTCGTGCGCCTTGCCGCGGTCGTGCCACCGTGCAGCCGTCCGCAAGGCCTCGGCGACCGGTTCGTCCAGGGGATTGTCGCACAACAGGTTTTCGAGTTCCGCACACACCGCGTCCGTATGGGCGACGATCGTCTGCCAGTCTCGGCCGCGGGACAACTCGTCCGCGTCGTTGGACTCAGGAGCGACGGTGCTTTCGGCGAGTTGCGGAGGAACGCTTTTCTTCGTGGGCGGTGTCCAGCCCAACATCGGGTCGTACCCGCCCTCTCGACAGGGAACGAGGAACATCCGCCCGGGGAAGACCTGGTCTTTTTGCGCGCGAATCCATTTTGAGTCGAGCGGATCCCAGCGATAGGCGACGCGCTTGCTCACAAACTTCTGGAATTGGCTGCAAGGGACTCGGCAGATTTCGTCCCGCGCGGGTTGAGCGCCATGGCTCGTCGGATCAGGCTGTTCGCCCTCAGGAATCTCTCTCCAGAACACATGGACATCAGTCTCTTCGGCCCCGCGCACGAACCGGTCGATGTCGATATCGTTCCCGGCCAGGTCGGGAGTGGTGTCGAACAGTTCGACCATGTCCTTGCGCCGAACCACGTGATCGGGTTCGTAGGACAGATTCATAGTCGGCAACTTCGCCAGCCCAACATCGTCGCACGCAGCCAACGCGCTTCTTGACGACTCCAGCTCGTCGAGTGGATACGGCGCGGCTATCGAACCAGATTTCTTCGAATCGTCTGGCAAATCGATCCACACAACATGAGGCGCCGTGTCGCCCGAGAATTCGCCTCGCCGGTTGCACCGGCCAAACCTCTGAACCAACGAAGCCCAAGGGGCGAGTTCGGTGAAGAGGGTTCTCGCGGACACGTCCATGCCGGCCTCGACCACCTGGGTCGAGACGATGATCGTGCCTTCCGCCGGCGGCTCGGCAAGGAACTCCGCAATGCGCAATTGGCGATCTGCTGGACGGAAACGCGAGTGGATGAGTACGACCTTGGGTGCGTCGCGCTTGTTCTCCCTCTTGATTTGCTTCTCCAATTGCTTGCACAGTTCCTTCGCCCTATCGACTGTATTCATCACGGCGAGCGTCCGACTTGCGAGTTGGTGCGCCGCCATGATTTCCTGCGCAAGGGCGGCGAGATCACCCATCTGCGCAGACGAGCAAGACAGCGGTTTGTGGGCCTCGTGGCGCTCCCGCAAGTCCTTTGACGCATCCAGATCTTTTGGCTTGAGTTCAAGCGGATCTTGAGCAACAGGATGATCGACTGTGCGAAGCCATTCGGGCTCCAACGTCGCGCTCATCCACACCGACTGCGTTCGCCCACACACGCCAAACGCCTCCCGAAACGCGGCGAGTTGCGCGGTCGTCGCCAAGCCACTGCCCATAAGCTGAACTTCGTCCATCACCCACAGGCAGTCGTTGTTGAGCAACCCAAAATGCATGGGCCAGCGGTAACGGCTCATGCCGTATCCGCGGTTCAGGGCCCGCGACAGAAGCATGTCCTGCGTTCCGATAACAATGGCGTCTCGCTCGGGATAGAGATCCCAGTCGTGAGCCTGCTCACCGCCCATGAGCACCGAAACTGCGATCTTGGACTCGTCCTCCCAGGACGGGACATACGATTTCACGCGGCGTTTGTCGTTGGCGTCGTCGAATTGGGCAATCCCTGCCAACAGGCCCAGCCGATGCAGCCAGGCAATCGCGTTGTCACGGGTTTGCTCGACGAGCACACGCATAGGGAGGCAATAGACGAGTCGTCGTGGCGTCACCCGGCGAGTTGGTTCGTCTGCGAACCGCCGACGCCAAAGCCACCCCAGAATAGCCATCGCCGTTTTGCCGGAACCTGTGGGCAGACGAACAAGCGAGGGCAGCGTCTGGGCTTCCGCAAACTCCCTTTGGAAGCCAAAGGGGGCCTCAATGTCCGTCGCAGTGCGAAAGAAAGCGTCAAAATCAATCGGGTCATGCATGGTGAATCTCCTGTGCAGCCATCAAGGACTGGTTGCCGCCTGGTCGCTTGCGATGTTGCGAGCCTTGAGTCCCTCAAACGTCAACTCTGTCGCGCACATAACTGGCTCCTTTCGATCTACCTGAGATCGGATCAGAGAACGGGGATACGAGTTCGTCTTCACGCGGCCTTCGGACGCAACCCAAAAGGATCGGACGGACTTCACCGTCCGTCGGAACGCGAACGCGTTCCGCTCCAAACATCTCTGCGTCGCGGAAGAATCCTACAGCCTAAGACTCTTGGCCGTTTCTTTCCTGCGACGGCGGCGGCGGGGCGATCACTCGCCCACTACGAACGAACGCGTTGGCTGCATCTTGAGATGACCATGACTTTGAAGCATACCACGCCACACTGACATAAACTGTCACAGGCGCGGATTCTCAGGCTTTTTCTTTTCGTACGCGTCTAGCGCAAGCGATAGCGCACGCGTGACGCGGCCACGCAAGGCCTTGGGCTCTAGGACGACTGCATGCTCGCCATACGACAAGACCCACCGAGATATTTCGTCCAAACCCACGGCCCGGAAGTGGATCGTTAGCGAGCCATCGTCGTGCTCATCTATTGTCTGCGTCGAGTGCCATTGGCACTCCCGAATCCATCGGGCTTCGTACGAGTCGAACCAGACGCTCACGTCCGATGGCTCGCCGCCCTTCTCGATCCCAAAACTCTCGGCAATGTATGCCTGCGTGTCGAAGTCTTCGGGCACTTCGAAACCCTCCTTCGTCGCCTTCGCCTCGCGTATGCGCGAGAGCAGGAAGTTGCGCACCTCGCGCCGGCTGCGGCAATAGGCGATCAGATACCAATCCCCCTTGCGGTTGTGCAGATGATACGGCTCGACCACGCGCTCCGTGTCGCAGTCACGGGTCTGCGTGTGATACCGAATCTGAAGCGCCACGCGCCGGCAGAGCGCGTCCGAAACAATGGGAAAGACCGCCACGTCTGGCTCGCGCACGGGACCGATGTTGAATGAGAGCGACTGGCCGTACCCGGCCAAGTCTACCGTGACGGTATCCGTGAGCGAATGGCAGATTTTCTCAAACGCGCCGCGGAGCTGTTGCCCATACGGTGCGCCGGCGTATTGCTGGAGCACGCGCTCGGCGAGGAAGAGCGCGAGGAGTTCGCCCTCTGTCAGCCTCACCGCAGCCAGGGTGAAGGCGTCGTCGGTGTAGTAGTAGCCCCTGCGCGCACGGTCGTATTTGATGGGTGCGCCGAGCATGAGGCGCATGTACGCGATGTCGCGATACACGGTCCTCGTGCTGATTTCGAACTCCTCGGCCACCTGCGTGGCCGTGGTGCGCCGCCCGCCTCTCAGGCGTTGATCTAGCCACTGCATGCGCTGTATGGGCGGCCGCGAGCTGGGGTTCCACCTGCTATCGGGATCCACTATTGTCTTCCTTTCCTGCACAACGGAACCGGCCTGCACCGCGGGTTCCGGGGACACGAGGTCGGACGCTGCACGTCTGCCGTACGGCACAGTGAGGCCTAGTCAAGGCCATCCCCGCGTTGAGAGTCCACACTTTACCATGCTCTGGGAGCGCCACAAGGCGGGACTCCGAACGCCAGGGGAGCTATTCAAGCGCTATTCCGCCGTGCGGCGGATGTACGTCCCCGCTGTCCGCGCCGGATCTGGGGCCATGGCGTGTGTCGGAGGGCGGGTCTGCACATCGCTGCAAGTCCCTGTTCTAACAAAGCGGGCTTCACCTGCAACCGAAACGGCACGCGCGGCGCGCCTTTTCGGAGTGCGCCGGCAGAGTCCCGCATGTGCGGGACGGCGACGGCGCTTTTGCTGCACGCGCGCGGCTTGCGCGAATTTGCGTTCTCGTAGACATGCGCGCGCTGCCGAGGAAAAGCGGCGTCAAGCCGCCGCACCCCACAACGCCTCGCCGCGGCCCGCACGCCGCAAACCGAACGCCCCTAACGCCTCGTCCCGATGGGGCGCGCTGTGCAGAGAGCCTACGCAACTTCTTGTTTTCCATCGCGGTTGCTGATGGCGAAGGCACTAGCCGTCAGCTTCGGAGGTAGGCGTCCATCGCCGCCGCGGCCTGCCGGCCCATCTCGATGGCGCGCACCACGAGCGAAGCGCCGGCGACGGAGTCGCCGGCCGCGAACACGCCCTCGCTGGAGGTCATGAACGCGCCGTCGACGACAAGGTTCCCGCGCGCGTCGGTCTCGAGTTCCAGGTCCTTCACCAACGCGCCGTGCTCGACGCGCAGGAAACCCATGGCCAGCAACACAAGCTGCGCGGGCAGTTCGAACAGGGAGCCCTCGATCTCGCTGAAGCTCGGCCGGCTGCCATCGCCCGGTTGCGTCCACTCCAGCTTCACGCACTTGAGCGCCTGCAACGCGCCGTCCTTGCCGCCGATGCATTCTTGGGTCAACACGCTCCAGATCCGCTCGCAGCCCTCGTCATGGGACGTGGAGGTGCGATAGATGAAGGGCCAGGTGGGCCAGGGATTGTCCTCTGTCCGCCCCTTTGGCGGCTCGGGCAACAGCTCCAACTGGGTCACGCTCTTGGCGCCTTGGCGGTTCGCGGTGCCGACGCAGTCGGATCCGGTGTCGCCGCCGCCAATCACCACGACATGCTTGCCTTCGGCGGTGATCGCCTCAGCCTCTGGGATCTCGTCGCCCGCGTTGCGCCTGTTCTGTTGAGTCAGGAACTCCAGCGCAAAGTGGATACCGTCCAGTTCCCGGCCCGGGCACTCCATGTCGCGTGGCACGCGCGCGCCGGCGGCGATGAGCACCGCGTCGAACGTGCGCCTGAGGTAGCGAGCCGAGAGGTCCGTGCCCGCTTCCACGCCGGTCTCGAACTCCACGCCTTCCGCGGCCATTTGCTCCAGGCGCCGGTCGAGCACCCACTTTTCGAGCTTGAAGTCCGGGATGCCGTAGCGCAGGATGCCGCCGATGCGGCTATCCTTCTCGATCACGGTCACGTAGTGGCCCGCGCGTGCAATTTGCTGCGCGGCCGCGAGGCCGCTGGGGCCGGAGCCAATGACAGCGACGCGCTTGCCGCTCTTGACCGGGGCCGGCTCTGGCTCGATCCAGCCTTCCTCCCAGCCTCGCTCGACCACCTGAAGCTCGATGTGGCGAATGGTGACCGCGGGCTGGTTGAGCGAGAGCGTGCAGGAGGCTTCGCAGAGCGCGGGGCAGATGCGGCCGGTGACTTCTGGGAAGTTGTTGTTCTGGTGCAACAGGTCGAGCGCCTTGCGCCACTGGCCGCGGTAGACCATGTCGTTGAAGTCGGGGATGCGGTTCGCGACGGGGCAGCCGAAGGTATGGCAAAACGGCACGCCGCAGTCCATGCAGCGCGCGGCTTGGGCCTGAAGCTCGGGCCGGCTGAGCCGTTGCTCGATCTCTGAGTAGTCCTTCACACGTTCATCGGCAGGCCGCTTGGGGGGGTCTTGCCGATCGAATTCCAGGAAGCCTCTTGGCTTACCCATTGTAGACCTCCTCCGTGGCAGCGACCGTTTCCATGTCGCGGTGCTCCGCCAGGCGCATGCGATCGAGCGATTTGCGGTAGTCGATCGGCATGACCTTGACAAACAGGGGCAGGCAGGCCTCCCAGTTGTCGAGGATCGACTTGGCCCTTGCGCTGCCCGTGTAGTGCAGATGGTTCTCGATCATGGTCCGTAGCTCAGTTTTGTCTTCGCCGGTCCAGACGCTCTCCAAGTCGACCATGTCGAGGTTGCAGCGGGTGTCGAAGAGGCCTGAGTCGTTGTAGATGTAGGCGGCGCCTCCGCTCATGCCGGCGGCGAAGTTGTAGCCCGTGGGGCCGAGCACGACCACCACGCCGCCGGTCATGTACTCGCAGCCGTGGTCCCCCACGCCCTCCACCACGGCCTTGGCTCCGCTGTTGCGGATGGCTAAGCGTTCGCCTGCCAGGCCATGAATGTAGGCCTCGCCGCCGGTGGCGCCGTACAAGCACACGTTGCCGACAATGATGTTTTCGTGGGGCACAAAGCTCGCCCGGGCCGGGGGCACGATGATGACCTTGCCGCCGGAGAGGCCTTTGCCCATGTAGTCGTTCGTGTCGCCCTCAATCTTCACCGTGATGCCCGGCGCGAGGAACGCGGCCATGCTCTGGCCGGCCGAGCCCGATAGGCTGATGCGGATCGTGTCGTCTGGCAGGCCGGCCTGCCCGTACGCATTGGCGACCTTGTTGCTCAGCATGGTCGTAGCCGTGCGGTGAATGTTCCGAATGGGCAGCCTGATGCGGACGGGCTCGCCGCGTTCGAGCGCAGGTGCGGCCTGTCGGATGATTTCCTTGTCGATCGACTCCTCCAGTCCGTGGTCCTGTTCGCGCACGCGGCGCATGGGATGGCCGTTGCCCACGTGGTCGCCGAGCAACAGGTCCGTAAAGTCCAGCGTCTTGGCCTTCCAGTGGGCCGTGTCCGGCTGCATCTCGAGTCGGTCCACGCGGCCGACCATCTCATCGACGGTGCGGAAGCCCAACTCCGCCATGTGCTCACGCATCTCCTGGGCAATGAACTTCATGAAGTTCGTCAGGTGCTCCGGTTTGCCAGGGAAGCGTTTGCGCAATTCTGGATCTTGCGTGGCCACTCCGACGGGGCAGTTATTCATGTGGCACTGCCGCATCATGACGCACCCAAGCGACACGAGCGCGATCGATCCGAACCCATACTCTTCCGCGCCCAGCAGCGCGGCAATGGCCAAGTCGCGGCCGGTGCGGAGCTGGCCGTCGGTCTGCACGCGAATGCGGTCGCGCAGGTGGTTGCGCACGAGCGTCTGCTGCGTTTCGGCCAGCCCCAGCTCCCAGGGCAAGCCGCAGTGTTTGATCGAGGTGAGAGGGGATGCCCCGGTGCCGCCGTCGTGGCCCGAGACCAACACCATGTCGGACTTGGCCTTCGCAACCCCCGCGGCGACCGTGCCCACGCCGACCTCGGACACGAGCTTCACCGACACGCGTGCGCCGGGGTTCGCGCACTTGAGGTCGTAGATGAGCTGCGCGATGTCCTCGATGGAATAGATATCGTGGTGGGGCGGGGGCGAGATGAGCGTCACGCCCGGCGTGGTGTGGCGCACGCGGGCGATGTCCTCGCTCACTTTGTGGCCGGGAAGCTGCCCGCCCTCGCCGGGCTTGGCGCCCTGCGCGATCTTGATCTGGAGTTCGTTCGCGCTTGCGAGGTAGTTGATGGTCACGCCAAAGCGGCCGGACGCGACCTGCTTGGTGAACGAGTTCATGCAGTCGCCGTTGGGCAACGGCTTGTAGCGGGCCGGGTCTTCGCCGCCTTCGCCGGAGTTGCTCGCCGCGCCGAGCCGGTTCATCGCGATCGCGATGGTCTCATGGGCCTCCTTGCTGATGGAGCCGAACGACATCGCGCCGGTGGTGAAGCGCTTGACGATTTCCTCGACCGGCTCCACTTCGTCGATGGGAATGGGCTCGGCCTTTTTGAACTTCATCAGGCTGCGCAGCGTCACCCGCGCCGCGGACTGCTCGTTGACCAGCGCGGTGTATTCCTTGAAGACCGCGTAATCGCCGGTGCGGACCGCGTGCTGCACCTTGTAGATCACTTCGGGCGTCCACAGGTGGCGTTCGCCGGCGACGCGGTTCTTGAAGTTGCCGCCCACGTCGAGCAGCCGCGCGGGCCGGCCGTTGGGCGGGAACGCCGCGGCGTGTCGCATGCACGCTTCCTGCGCGATTTCGTCCAGCCCAATCCCGCCCACGCGGGATGGCGTGTTGCAGAAGTACTTGTCCACGAGCGCTCGTCCCAGCCCGATGGCTTCGTAGATCTGGGCCCCGAACCAACTGCGGATCGTGGAGATGCCCATGCGGCTGAAGGTCTTGAGCAGGCCCTTCTTGACCGCGGTCACGTAGTTGTCGACCGCGTCCTCCTCGTGCTCGGTGCTGGGCAGCATACCGGAGTCGCAGAGGTCGTGGACGATGGTCAACGCGGCGTATGGGCAAATCGCGTTGGCGCCGTAGCCGATGAGCAGCGCGAAGTGCATGACCTCGCGGGCTTCGCCGGTCTCGACGATAATGCCGGCGCGGTTGCGCAAGCCTTTGCGAATCAGGTGGTGATGCAAGCCGGACGCGGCGAGGAGTGACGGGATGGCCGCCCACTTCTCGTCGACTCCGCTATCGGTCAGGATGAGCAGCGTTGCGCCTTCTTCGATGTGGCGCTCGGCTTGGGCGAAGACCACGGCCAACGCGTTTTCCAAGCCCTCGCCGCCGCGTTCAGCTTCGAAAAGAATCGGGATGTCACGCGCGACCACGTCGGGATGCGTCGTGCTGCGCAGGCGGAATACGTCGTCTGGGGTGAGGATGGGGTGGTGCAGCTTGAGTTGCCGGCAGTGCTCAGGCGTCTCATCGAGCAGGTTGCGCTCACGCCCCGCGAAGCTCATGAGCGACATGACCAGCTCCTCTCGGAGCGGGTCGATGGGCGGGTTGGTCACTTGCGCGAAGAGTTGCTTGAAGTACGCGAAGAGCAATTGCGGCCGGTTCGACAGCACCGCGAGGGCCGCGTCATTGCCCATGGACCCAATGGGCTCCTGCCCTTGGTCGGCCATGGGGGTGATGACCATCTTGAGTTCTTCGTCGGTGTATCCAAACGCGTGCTGCTGCCGGAGCAGCCGTTCGGGGTCCACCTCCGGCGGCTCGGAGGGGTTGAGCAATCCGCGCAGCTCGATGCGGTTGTCCTTGACCCAGTGCCGGTAGGGCTTCTGCCGCGAGACGGCCGCCTTGACTTCGTTGTCGGTGATGATGCGGTGCTGCTCCAGGTCGACGAGGAGCATCTTGCCCGGCTGCAGCCGGCCTCGGCTGGAGATGCGGTCCGCGGCGATGTCGAGCACTCCGGTTTCGGACGCGAGACAGACCATGCCGTCTCGGGTGACCGTGTAGCGCGCGGGGCGCAAGCCGTTGCGGTCGAGCGTGGCGCCCACGTAGCGTCCATCGGTGAACGCGACCGAGGCGGGGCCGTCCCAAGGCTCCATGACTGCGGCGTGATACTCGTAGAAGGCTCGCTTGTCCTCGCTCATAAGGAACTTGTCGCCCCAGGCTTCGGGCACCATCATCATCATCGCGTGCGGTATCGAGCGTCCGGAGAGCACGAGCAGCTCGAGCGCGTTGTCGAGCATGGCCGAGTCGCTGCCGCCATCAATGATAATGGGCTTGAGGCGTTCGAGGTCTTGGCCGAAGAGGTCCGACTCGAAGATCGCCTCGCGGCTGCGCATGCGGTTCATGTTGCCCCGGAGCGTGTTGATCTCGCCGTTGTGTGCGAGGAAACGAAACGGCTGGGCGAGGCTCCAACTGGGGAAGGTGTTCGTGCTGTAGCGCTGGTGGATGATCGCGTACGCGCTTGCGAAGCGCTCGTCCCGCAGGTCGGGGTAAAACGTGGCGAGCTGCGTGCCCACGAGCATGCCCTTGTAGCAGATCGTGCGGCCCGACAAGCTCGGCACGAAGAACTGGCTCGTGTCCGCGCGGAGAGCGGCGACCTCCTTCTCAACCATGCGGCGCACCACGTAGAGCGTCCGCTCGAGGGCGTCGGCCTCGACCATGTGGCGGCCGAGGAAGAGTTGCACAAAGCGCGGCATCGTCTCGCGCGCGAACTGGCCCAAGGGCTCGTCGTTGACGGGCACGTCGCGCCATCCAATCACTCCCAGGCCCTTGAGCCTCGCGGTGCGCTCGACGATTTCGACGCAGCGCTCGTACAGCGCGCTGTCCGTGGGCATGAAGAGCATGCCGACCGCGTAGTCGCCCGGGGCCGGCAGATCGAGCCCAAGCCGGCCCGCCTCTTCGCGAAGGAGGAGGTCAGGGACCTGGAGCAAGAGGCCCGCGCCATCGCCGGTGGCTTTGTCGCCGCCAATGGCCCCGCGGTGCTCCAAGTTCACAAGCACTTGGCACGCGTCGGCCACGATCGAATGCCGCGGCACGGCGTCCAAGTGTGCGAGTAAGCCGACGCCGCAACTGTCGTGGTCGTACTGGGGATCGTACAGACCCGAAGGCTGCGGATGGCCGCCTGCGTTGCTAAAGCTACGTTGGTTGCTTTCCATCAATCGTTATGCTGTCTCTGTCGCGCTATCGCTTGTAGAAGGGCTTTGCGGAGCCCAATGAGTTGCCATTTCCGGGTTGGACGCGCTCGTGCGAGCGTCTCTCGCGCAGGGCCGGCGTCCCGTGGGGACGACCGAGAATCGCTTAAGTCCACACCCGTCCGCCGTACGAGCGAATGCGGCTACCGCGCACGCGCAACGCGCACCAGGCCTTAGCCTTCCGTGTCGTTGCCGGACAGGTTCGGAATGCGCACGCATTCCGCTCCACATTGCCGGATCTTGCTACGCGGCCCTCAGATCCAGTATCGGTTCGTAATGGGCAGCCGCCGATCTCGGCCGAAGGCCTTGGGCGTGATCTTCACGCCCGGTGGGGCTTGGCGTCGTTTGTACTCGGTGCGGTGCACGAGTCGCACCGCTTGCTCGACCAAGTCGCTCTGGAAGCCCGCGCCCACAATCTCCTCCGGCGATTTGTCCTCTTCCACATACGCCTTGAGGATCGGGTCGAGCATCGCGTACGGCGGCAGCGAGTCCTCGTCTTTCTGGTCTGGCCGAAGCTCTGCACTCGGCGGGCGCACGATCACGCTGCGCGGGATCATCTCCCGGCCAGCCTTTTCGTTCACGTATTCCGAGAGTTGATACACCAGCGTCTTCGGCACGTCCTTGATGACTGCGAAGCCGCCAGCCATGTCGCCATAGAGTGTGCAATAGCCCGTGGCGGTCTCGCTCTTGTTGCCGGTCGTGAGCACGATCCAGCCGAACTTGTTCGAGAGCGCCATGAGATAGTTGCCGCGGATTCGAGCCTGGAGGTTCTCACACTCCAGCCCGGGCTCGTCGTCGCCAAACTCGCGCTTCAGCTCCGCCAAGTACGCGTCGAACACGCCTTTGAGCGGGAGCGTGATCAGTCGGATGCCAAGGTTTTCAGCAAGCTTTTCCGCGTCGGACAGCGTCTCGCTCGACGTGAACTGCGAGGGCATGGTCACGCCAATGACGTTGTCCTTGCCAAAAGCCTCGACGGCCACCGCGGCCACGAGCGAGGAGTCAATACCGCCACTGAGCCCGAGGGTGACGGTCGTGAACCCGCTCTTGTGGACATAGTCGCGTGTGCCCAGCACGAGCGCTTCGAAGACTTCCTCGACGCGGCCCAATTCAGGCGCGCGGGTCCGCGCAATCGGGCCGCGATCGCCCGGCGCGATGCCGGGAACAACGATGGCCGCCTTGGACTCGCTGGCGTTGGGCAGCTCCACGTCGGCCACGAGCAAATCAGGCTCGAAGCGTTTCGCGCTCGCAACAAGCCCGCCCTGCGGGTCGACGACGAGGCTGCCGCCATCGAAGACGAGTTCGTCTTGGCCGCCGACGAGATTGTTGTAGCACAGGAACGTGCCCGTGCGCCGCGCGAAGCCCTCCACGATCTGCCGGCGCTCATTGAGCTTGCCGGCATGGAAGGGCGAGCCGGAAATATTGATCGTCAATTGCGCGCCGAGGCCGCGAATGCCGCGCTCGACCGCGTTGCCGCGAATCCAGATATCCTCGCAGATGGTCACGCCAACCGCGACACCGCTCTGCTCGAATGCAAGGCATCTCGCGCCGGCCTCGAAGTAGCGCTTCTCATCGAACACACCGTAGTTGGGCAACTCCATCTTGTGGTAGATGCCCACCAGCCGGCCGTCGGCGATGACGGCCGCGGCGTTGTACACCATGTCGTCAAGCGAATCGGGCAGGCCGATGACGGCCGTGATGCCGGTGCACTGGGGGGCCAGGTCTTCGAGCGCCCGGCGGCAATCGCGCACGAAGTGGCTCTTGAGCAGCAGGTCCTCAGGCGGATAGCCCGAAAGCGCGCATTCGGGAAAGGTGACAATGTCGGCCCGGGCGAGCCGCGCTTGCCGGACCCCGTCGGCGATCAAGCCGGCGTTGCCGGCCAGATCCCCCACGGTGGGGTTGATCTGCGCCTGCGCCAGCCTCAACATGGTCACGGGTTTGCTCCTGCCAAGCCGGACGCCGTCTGTGCGTCGAGCCACGGAGGGATTTCGGTGCGAGCGACGCGTTAGGTCTGTGCCTCGCGCGCGCCCTCTTCGCCATCAACGGACTGTGCGTCTGGCGCTTCGGCCGGCCTCGGCGTCTGCCGCAATCGCACCTTCGCGCCGTGCCGAGCCCCTTCCAAGGCGTCTTGGCCGCGGTGGAGGCGAATACCAAGCCGGCGGATGCGGGATCGCAGGGTGTTGCGATTGATGCCCAAGAGGCGGGCCGCGGCGAGTTGGTTGCCACGGTTGCGCTCCAGCGCGTTCTCAATGAGGCGTTTCTCAACGGCTTGGAGCACGAATCGATAAAGCGTCGTGGGATCCTCAGCCTCGTCGAACTCGCCTTCGAGCACCTCGACGGAACGCGCCACGATCTCGGCAGGCGTTGCGGATGGGCCGTCTTGGGCGACATTGACGGACGCGCCACCAACGCTGCCAGTGGAAACATGGTAGCCCTTCGCGCGCAACGCGTCAAGCACGACGTCCCGGGCCTCGCCTTTCTCAACAACGATGACCTCTAGCATAGCACCCGATGACCATGTTTGTAGCGAACCCGCGTACGAAGCAGGCAAGCGTATGTATACGAAAGGCCCGCCCGACGGGCGAGCCAGCCGAAAGGGCGTCGCAGTATCCCCACTATGGGTCTCGATCGACGCCTCCGCAGGGCATGCCCCTGCGGAGCGACGATTGGGAGCCAGATTGTCGATCCTCAAGCCGTTCTCCCCCCCCCTTTGCCCTTCCGCTCGGCGTGCCGAGCGGAAGGGCAAAGGGGGGGGGGCCGATCCGGTACCCCCGTCTGGCTCCCAATCGTGGCCCCGCACGGACATGCCGTGCGGAGGCCTGGGCAAAACGCGAAGTTGTTTTACCTTTGCGGGCGTAGGAAGTGAGGCTGTTGGATCGAGAGGCCTATGGGGCGGCTGGCGGATGCAGCGATGATTGCCGACCACTGGGCGGATCCCTGTCATTCCTCCTCCCTTTCCTTCCCGAATCTCGCTCGCCTTCGGCGAGCGAGATTCGGGAAGGAAAGGGGAAACGGGGTGTGGCCGGTTCCGCGGTAGTCGGTAATCACCGCTCCGCTGGGACATGCCCAGCGGGGGCGGCAGGACGGCCCGCCGTACGGTGGACATGCGCCGCAGCCACCTCTTCCTCCAAGCGAAGGTTGGGAGGAAGCATGGCGCCTTGAACGTCGGGAATCGTGTTGTTACTGCACGATGGTTCGTTATGCAAAGGCACTCCGAGCCACCCCGTACGTCAACCGAGCCGGCCTGGGGCTCTCTCCCCAGGCCGGCTTCGGGTCGATCTCACGAATCGTAATAAAGCTCGAACTCGTACGGGTGCGGGCGCAGAGCCAAGGGCTCCAGCTCGTACTCGCGCTTCCAGCTCACCCACTCCTCGATGCAGTCCTCGGTGAACACGCCGCCCTTCTTGAGGAACTCATGGTCCTCGTGCAGGGCATTGATTGCGTCCTCGAGGGTCGCCGGCGTGTGGGCATAGCCTTCGAGTTCCTCACTCGTCATGTCGTAGATGTCCCGGTCGAGGGGCTCGCCCGGGTCGATCTGGTTCTCGATGCCGTCGAGCACGGCCATGAGCATGGCCGACCACGCCAAATAGCCGTTGGCCGTGGGGTCGGGGCAGCG
This sequence comes from Planctomycetota bacterium, assembly GCA_024278415.1. The sequence continues at coordinate 22,002 of JAJRTI010000007.1, forward strand.
GAACTCAAGACGCCTGGCCTTGGGGTTGGCCGAGTACATCGGCACGCGAATCGCGGCCGAGCGGTTGCGGGCCGACAACGCCAGGTTGACTGGAGCCTCGAAGCCCGGCACCAGCCGGCGATAGGAATTCGTCGTGGGTGCGGCAAACGCGAGGATTGCGCCCGCGTGCTTGAGCAGGCCGCCCGCCGCCCAGAGCGCGATATCGCTGAGCGCGGCGTATTTGTCGCCAGCGAAGAGCGGTTCGCCGCCCTTCCACAGCGAGATGTGCGAGTGCATGCCGCTGCCGTTGTCCTCGAACACGGGCTTGGGCATGAAGGTGACGGTCTTGCCCTGCCGGAGCGCCACGTTTTTGATGATGTACTTGAACCACATGAACTGGTCGCACATCTGGAGCAGAGGCTTGAACTCCATGTCGATCTCGGCCTGCCCGGCTGTGGCCACTTCGTGGTGATGAGCTTCGACCACGATGCCAACCTTCTGCATTTCGGCGACCATCTCGGCGCGCAGATCGCCGTAGGTGTCGGTCGGGCTCACCGGGAAGTATCCGCCCTTGAAGCTGGGCTTGTAGCCCAAGTTGGGTTCTTCGATGCGGGCCGAGTTCCACGCTCCTTCAACCGAATCGATCTGGTACATGCCGGTGTGCTGGTTCTGCTGATAGCGTACCTCGTCGAAAATGAAGAACTCGGGCTCTGGGCCGATGAAGCACGTGTCGGCCACGCCGGAAGCCTTCATGTGGGCCTCAGCCTTACGCGCAATGTGACGCGGGCACCGGGTGTAGTCTTCCTTCGTGATCGGGTCGACAATGTTCGCGATGATGCTGACCGTCGGCTCGGCGAAGAAGGGGTCCATCCTGGCCGTGGCCGGGTCAGGCACCGCCAGCATGTCCGATTGGTTGATGGGCTGCCAGCCGCGGATCGACGAGCCATCGAATCCAAGCCCGTCCTCAAACGTGCCCTCATCGATGATGTCGAGAGGGTACGCACAGTGCTGCCAAGTGCCGAGGAAGTCGACGAACTTGAGGTCCATCGTCACGGCGCCGTTCTGCTTGCAGAACTCGAAGAATTCCTTAGGCGTCATTGAGCCTACTCCTTTGGGGGAAAGGGGTCATGTCCGGGCGCTTGGGTTAGCTCCCTCACCGCTACCCGACAAGCGCACTGTGGACGGATCAGATGTGCTAGCCTTCAAACGTTCACACGAACGAGGGCGGAACGCCTTCGCGCTGCTCTTTACCCACATTTCAATGACGGCCGCGGCGTCGGGCACCCCAACGAGGGGTTGCGTCAGTTCTCGACCGATGGCATGGACGGCCCCCCTGTGAGGTTCGGTAATGACCACGGTGCGTCGTCGCTCTCGAGTTGTGGGTGAAGCCCAGCGCCTTCGCGTTCCGCTGCTTGCTGCCGAACGGTGCAGTCAGAAGGGGAAGGCCTTCCGCTCCTGGGTTGCAGGCGGAACCCGCTTTGTGGCAGAGCACGTTTGGTGTGTCAATAGAGCAGCGCCAAAGCAAGTGCTGTTCCAACATGCACAAACTGCCCCAAACGCCAGCATCCGGCCCTATTTCAGCGCAAACATGCGGCCCCGCGGCGCAACAGGCCTACATTCGTGTACGCTTTTTTTAGCCGATCCTACCCAAATGTAGTATTCGTGTCGCGTCATGCTGCACGTCAGTGCACGTGTATGTCCGTATATTCGTCCACCTCGATCGCCTCCTTAGGCACACAGCGGAACGCATTGAACGTGCACGATTTCACGTGCATGTACTTCCCTGAGGGCTCCTGGGCAATGAAGTCCACGCTCTTCACGTCCACCGCGATCTCAGCGCCGATCATGCCCTTCAGGACACTGGTGAGTTCTCCTGGGTCATAGGCCTCACCGCCCGCGTCTGGTATGACCCGCAGCTCGAAGCTGGCCGGTTCATGCTGAATAAGCTGGAACCACTCCACCCCCGGCAGCTCCAGCAGCGCATCCAGGATGTCCTTCTCGGCAAGAGTGCGCCCATCCGGCAACACGAGCAACGTTTGCATGCGGCCCCGCACGTCGATGAGCCGCGACGTGCGCCCACACTCACACTGCCGGCCGTGCGGCGCCACCGTATCGCCCTGCTCCATACGCAGCGTGGGCAGCGCGTAGTTCGTCAAGCTGGTCACAATTTGGTTGCCGATCTCGCCGTCCTCCACAAGCGAGCCATCCGGCTTGACGATGTCCACGAACACGTGGTCCTCGACGATGTGCATCTTCCCGTGCCGCGCGGAGCACTCGTTTGCGTAGCGGCCGAACTCGCACCCGCCATAGCTTTCGTAGCACGGCGCCCCAAACACGTCCGTGATGACCTGCCGCATCTTCTGGCTTGCAACGCCGCCGGACAGATCGACGATCCCCACATCGGGCACGGCCCTGCCGGTGCGGCGAATGTAGCGCGCAATCAGATACGCGTACAGCGGGTACACCACCCACAGCTTCGGCTTGTACCGCTCGATCTCGGTGAGGTAATATTCGAAGGAGGTGTCGCCCATCTCGCCCGGCTCGTTGCCAATAGGAGGCAGCATGAGCCGGCGATGGATGAAGGGGTTGACGAGCTTCTTCTCGATGAAGACGAAGTCCTCCGCCCCCCTGCTCCCCCCCTGGATCGCCTGCGATTTGAAGTAGTCCCACAGGCTCTTGTCCGTGACGTTGCCCGATTCGAGGCAGGGCTGGCATTCATTGGGCGTAATGCGCACGGTGCGATCGCCCACAAAACTGCCTTCGAGCGCGCGTGCGCGCAGCCGCGCCGCGTACTTGCAGTTGATGTCGTCGATGTCTTGCACGAGCATGAACGGCTTGCCGGTCGTGCCGGACGTGTTCGACCACCGCATGCGTTTGCCTTTGAAGCTCTTGGCGATCGCTCCTTCGGGGAAGTGCTTGCGGAACTCGTGCTTGGTGGTGGGCGGGATGCGGCGGAAGTCCTCGAAGCTCTGAACGTCCGCCGGCTTCATGCCGATCGCATCGAGCTTCTCGCGATACAGATCGGTCTGCTCGTAGGCGTGCGCGACGATGGCCTTGAGCTTTTCCAGCACGCGAGCCTCCCGCTTTTCGGGCGGGTCAAAGTCGCCCTTCGCGTACTGCCGGTAGTATCGCCAGGCCTTATGGGGCGTCAACACGGACGTGGCCGGCATAATCACATTGCGAACGAGGAACGACCACATGGACAAGACCTCCTTGCGTTGGGACGGCAACCGCCGAGCGAGCGGGCACTGGGAGCCATTATGCGCCAATACGCGTAGAAGGCAAGCGCGCGCCAAGGCAGGCTGGCCCGGCCAGCCTGCCTCAGACATCGCCAAGCGAGTGGAGTGCCAAACGACGCGCGTCAGCCGATGGCTCCCGTGCCGGTCTCTCCCGTGCGGATACGGATGCACTCCACAAGATCTGTGACAAAAATCTTGCCATCGCCGATCTCGCCCGTCCGCGCGCCCTTGATGATCGCCTCGATTGTGGGCTGCACAAAATCCTCGTTCACCGCGATCTCCAGGCGCACCTTCTTGAGCAGGTTCACCTCTGTCATGACGCCGCGGTACGACTCGTGGTAGCCCATCTGCTGGCCGCAGCCGAGCGCGTTGGTAACGGAGATCTTGAAAACCTCGGCCTCGAACAGCGACTGCTTCACGTCGTTCAGTTTCTCGGGCTGGATGTATGCGATGATGAGTTTCATGGGGAATTAGAGATGCGGGTTAGGGATGAGGGATAGGGGATGCATCATGCCCGTCCTCGATTCGGTGCACGAGGGCAAGACGAGGACGCTCGTCACTCTCAGTGCGTCGTGAAGATCTGGAAGCTGGCATACGCCTCCATGCCGTGCTCGCCAATGTCGAGCCCGCGGCTCTCTTCTTCCTTCGACACGCGCAGGCCAACGGTCGCCTTGATCGTGTAGAAGACGATGCCCATGACCACGATGGCGAAGAGGGAGACACACACCACGCCAAGCAATTGCACGCCAAGTTGCGCCAGCCCGCCGCCGTGCAGCAGCCCGTCCCGGCTGAGTCCTAAGGCTTTCTGGCCCCAAATGCCAACGGCCAGCGTCCCCCAGATGCCGTTCATACCGTGCACCGGAATGGCTCCGACCGGGTCGTCCACCTTGATCTTGTCCAACAGGCCAACGCCGAGCACAACGATCACGCCGGCGACGAGCCCGATCACGATGGATGCCGAGCCGCTCACCCAAGCGCAGGGGGCTGTGATGGCCACGAGCCCTGCGAGCGCGCCGTTCATGGTCATGGAGAGATCGGGCTTGCCGTACAGCACCCACACCACGACCATCGCGGAGATGGCGCCCGCCGCGGCCGCGAGATTCGTGTTGGCCGCGATGCGCGCAATGGCCGAGCCATCGCCAACGGACAACGTCGAACCTGGATTGAAGCCGAACCAGCCGAACCAGAGCAGAAAGACGCCGAGCGCGGCGAGCGGGATGGAGTGCCCTGGAATAACCCGCGGCCGGCCATCCTCGCCGAACTTGCCGATGCGCGCGCCCAGCGCAATGGTGCCGATGAACGACACCCAGCCGCCGGTCGCGTGCACCACGGTCGAGCCGGCAAAGTCGCCGAATCCCATCTTCGCCAGCCAGCCGCCGCCGCTCCAGACCCAGTGCCCGATGATCGGGTAGACGAGTGCGCTGATGAAGAAGGTATAGATCATGTACGCCGGGAATCGCATGCGCTCAGCCATCGCGCCGGCCACGATCGTCGCGGCCGCACCGCAAAACGCCGCCTGGAAGAGCCAGAACGCCATCACCGGCACGCCCGAAGGATTGTCCGGCGCGCTCATGCCGAAGCCCTTGAAGCCAATGAAGCTGTTGCCCTCGCCGAACATGAACGCGTACCCAACCAAGAAGAACATCACGCTCGCGACGCAGTAGTCCATGAAGTTCTTGGTCAGAATGTTGCAGGCGTTCTTCGCGCGGGTGAACCCCGCCTCGACCATGCCGAAGCCTGCCTGCATGAAGAACACAAGAAACGCGGCGAGCAGCACCCACACGGTGTCCAGGCCGACCCTGATGTCTGCCACGCTGTCCGCGGCCAGTGCGGACGCCGGAGGCCTCAAGAACAACACCAACAATGGGATAAGCACCGCGAGCCGTTTCATGGGTTACTCCTGCCCAGCGCAAAACGATGAATTCTTACACCACACACGGGGGGCAGCATGCCTACCCAACGTGCACTCCTGTCCGCCCTAACAAGCCGCGTGCCGACATGCGTGCGTCGTAGGCAATCACCGCCACACAAGCTGAATTCGCGGGCGAATCGGCAATCAACCGCCCAAGAACTGCGCAGTCCCCCTGCGCCATTCCTACATTCCTGTCAGATGTGCGCCCATTCCCCACACCTAGGTACGAAACCGCCTGGGATCGATCCCATGCTTCGCGACGCGCAGCCCCATGATTCGCTCACTGATGCCCAATGCCCGTGCAGCCCTGGCTTGGTTGCCCCGCGCGGACTTGAGCGCGTCCAAGAGGATCTCCCGCTCCACGTTGTCGAGCGTCGCTTGCAGGGTGCCCGAAAACTCCGTGCCGCTCGCCTCCGCGGTCTGGAGTGTGGGCGGCAATTGGTGCCCGTGGATCACGTCGTCCTCGCTCAGCAACACCGCGCGCTCGATGCAGTTCTCCAGCTCCCGCACGTTCCCCGGCCAATGGTAAGCCATCAGCATGTCGATGGCCGGCGTAGAGATACGCCGAATGTTCTTCTTGTTCTGTCTGCTGTACTTGTCCACAAAGGCATCTGCGAGCAACGGGATATCCGTGCGCCGGTCGCGCAGCGGGGGCATGTGAATCGGAAACACGTTGAGCCGGTAGTAGAGGTCCTCCCGGAACGTGCCCGCCGCGATCAAAGCCTCCAGATCGCGATTCGTCGCGGCGATCACACGCACGTCCACGCGCAGCGACTCCGATCCGCCCACGCGCTCGAACTCGCGCTCCTGGAGCACGCGCAAGAGCTTGATTTGCGTGAGCGCCGACAGGTCGCCGATCTCGTCCAAGAAGATCGACCCGCCGTGCGCGAGTTCGAAGCGGCCCTTGCGCTGCTGAATCGCGCTCGTGAACGCGCCCTTCTCGTGGCCAAACAATTCGCTCTCGATCACGCTCTCCGGCAGGGCCGCGCAGTTCACCTTGATGAAGGGCCGGCCCGAACGCGGGCTGTTGTAATGAATCGCCTGTGCGACCAGTTCCTTGCCCGTGCCGCTTTCGCCACGGATCAGCACGGTCGCGTCGCTGCCCGACACCTGCGCAATGAGATCGTACACCGCCTGCATCGCCTTCGAGTTGCCGATGATGTTGTCCGGCCGGAACCGGTCCTGGAGCTGCTCTTGGAGCCGCACGTTCTCGTCCAGCAGCCGCTCCCGCTCCTCCTGTGCTTCCTGCCGCAGCCTGACCGCCTGCGAGATCATGGACGCGATGATGGACAGCAGGCGCACGTCCTCCTTGAACGACACATCTTCGTCGAACAGCCGGTCCGCGCTCAGCGCGCCGATGGTCTCGCGGCCGATCTTGATCGGCACGCACACGAAGGAGATGTCTTTCTTGCGCAGCCGCTTACGCGCGCCCGTGCGGTTGAGGAACAGCGGCTCCTCTGAGATGCGCTGCACCACGGCCGGCTGTCCGGTCTCCACCACCTTCCCAGTCACGCCCTCGCCCACACGGTACTTGCCCTTCTCCCGCTGGCTCAACGACAGCCCGACCGCCGCTTCAATAGCCAGTTCCCCGGTCTCGCGGTTGAGCAGCGTCAACGTGCCGCGCATGGTCCCCAGGTGCTGGCTCATGGCTTCGAGCACCGGGCCTACGGCCTTGCGCAGGTCGAGCGCACCGTCGAGGATCTGGCTGATCTCGAACAGGAGCTGTAGCTCCTGGAGGTCGCGTCGCTGTGCGTCAGCCTTGGTTTCGCGAGGGCACATTGGCGGAATGTCCAGTGTCTGCAGTCTCGCCTCTAGGCGGTCCGACGGAAGTCAATCATCCAGCGGCCGGATGCCCAGTGACAAGACAGCGGCAAAGCACAGATGGAGGGAACATCTTCAGGACTTTCCCCAGAAAATGGCGCCCTGATTCCCGGAGGGCAATATGGCAGGGCTACTTAGGACAAGCGGGATGTGAAAGAAGTGGTCCCGCCGTAAGAGTTGGGGCGTCAACACGCGCGCGCCTGTAGTGCTCACGTCAGTGAGCCTCCGCTGGGGCGCGTGGGCGTCAGAGGGCTCACTGACGTGAGCACTACAGGCGGGGCGCATCGGGAAACTCCTGGAACATCTTCGCTGGACAGCATCGGCATCTTAGCCACAGGTCTGGTGAATGTCAAAACGTGGCGCGGTGCGCAAGGCTGCGAGCCGATACCGAAAACCTACCATAACAACAGAATCGCGTAGCGACCGGGCAGCGCCAGCCACGGCGCGCCGAGTCCCGAACACTACATTGCGCGAGTCCCCCCTGAGCCGCCCTATTCCCCCTCTCGCTGCATCGACTCATACGCGATCTCCACTTCCTCCATCGCGATCTGTTTGTCGTCGCCCGTGAGGATGGGGCCCCGCCACGCGCAGGGCCAGGCGTTCTTGAGCTTGTACGAGATCAC
>JAJRTI010000123.1 GCA_024278415.1 Planctomycetota bacterium
CCCATCCGTCGTCTGCAGGTCGTCGTCTGGGGACACGAAGTCGGGCGCTTCGCGCCCTTGGTTCATGTCCCCAGACCGCTACGCGTCGACGATGCGCCCGCGTTCCAGCCGCGCCGTGCGGCTTGCAAGCCGGTGCAGATGCTCGCGCTGGTGCGATACGATGACCATGCTCTGGGGCAGCCCCTCCAAGATCGCCATCACGCGCTCCACGTGCGCCTCGTCCAGCCCGGAGAATGGCTCGTCGAGCAGGAGCGCCTGCGGCTCCATCGCGAGCACCGCGGCGAGCGACACGAGCCGCTTCTCCCCGCCGGAGAGCCGATAGCACACACGGTCCTCGTACCCCTCCATGCCCACTGACGCGAGCGTGCGCCGCGCGAGGTCCACGGCATCGCCGCGCGTTTTGCCGAGGTTCAGCGGCCCGAACGCGACGTCTTCGATCACCGTGGGGCAGAAGAGTTGGTCTTCGGGATCTTGGAACAGCAGCCCCGCGGCCTGGCGCACCTCGTGGAAGTCGGCCTCCTGCTCGCGCACGCGTCCGAACGCTTCGATCTCGCCGGCCGTGGGCGTGATGAGGCCCACGATGAGGTGGAGCAGGGTGGTCTTGCCTGCGCCGATGTCGCCCATGAGCCCCACGCGCTCGCCACTGTGGAGAGCGAAGTCCAGTTTGTCTAGCACGGGCTCGTGCCCGGCGTAGCCAAAGGTCACGCGGCTGAGGCGGATCAGAGGCGCGCTCATGCCGCCTCCGCCCACAGTATGGCCGCCGCGGCCACCGCCGCGGCCGCGGAGAACGCGGCATCCGCCCGGCGGAAAGAGAGCCGGTCGAGCACATGGTAACGCCCCTCGAAGCCCCGGCACAGCATGGCGGAGAGGATGCGCTCCGACCGGTCGAAACTCCGCACCAACAGCATGCCGACCAGGTAGCCCATCGTGCGGTACGTGTGGCGGTTCATGCCGGGCCGGAAGCAGCGCACTTTCATCGCGGCCGCCAGCCGCTCGTATTCGCGGTACAGCACGCTCGTGTAGCGCGCGGTGAACAGAAAGAGTTGCGTCAGTTTCTGCGGCGCGGCCAGCCGGTTCAACGCGTGGCCCATGCGCTCAGGCGAAAGGGTTCCCAGGAGCACGGCGACGAGCAGCATGATGGAGTTGCTCTTGAGCGCGATCTGTCCCGCATGGCGCAACCCCTGCACGCTGAGCGCGGCCGGGCCGACGCGCACCACGTCGTCGCCCGGCATGCACAAGGCCATCAGCACGGCTAACACGCCAACGAGCGCGTTGAGCGCCAGCATACGCGGCAGAATCACGCGCGCCGGCAGCCGCGCGCACGCGGCCAGAGCGAGCGCCAGGGCCAGGCCCGCGGTCAGCACGCCCCAGCGCGTCGCCACCGCCAACTCGATGGACAGCGCGGCGGCCGCGATGAGCCGCACGCGCGGGTCGAGTCGGCGAAGCCACGCCGCGCCGGATGCAGTGGATGTGGAAAACATAAGCGCAAGGAGGGGGAGCGGCTAGCGGGCGTCCGGCGAATCGTCCGCTCGGCCGCGGCGCGATTTGAAAAACAGGATAAGACCCATGATACCAAAAATGTAGCCGATGCCGGCGAGCACGTCCGTCATGCGCCGGCGCTCTTCGAACTGGTCGAGCTGCTCGCGCAGGGGGCGGACTTGGCTCCCGACCGCTTTGGCGATGAGCGCCGCGAGCTGCGATTCGGAAACGCCGGCCACGGGCGCGGCCACGGCCGGCGCGGGCGCCGCGGCTGGGGGCGCCGCGGGTTTGCCCTGGCCGGGCAGAGGCTGGAGCGCGCCGACAAGCTCATCCGCGCCGACCCGAAACCGCGCGGCGTGTCCGTCGCCCGCGTCTGCGACGATGATGTGGTCGCACGCGTACTTGGCCTCGAAGGAGAACTCGCCTTTGGCGTTCGTGGTCAGCTTGGCCAGCGGCTGGTCCTGCGGGCCGAGGATCTGGATTTGGATGTGCTTCGCGCGGCCGCCGCCGGGGAAGTAGGCGTACCCGCTGATGGTCGTGCCTTCCGCGGCGGCGAACACCTTGAGCTTGTGCGCCTGCGCGCTGGAGGCCGCGGCGAGCATCGCGATGAGGCACGCGGCGACTGGGCGCGCGAGCGCGGAGGGGCCGAGTGTGGAACGGGTTGCAGTCATGTTCGCTCTCCTTTCTTCGAGGCCGTGAGGAGCACTTCGGGCCGCACGCGGCGCAGGAACACCACGGCCGAACCCGTGATCAGTCCCTCCACGGCCATGATCGGCAAGTGGGCCACGAGCACAATCTTCGCCGCGGTCGTGAACTCCCGGCCGCTCGCGCACAGACTCAGCGCGACCAGCAAGCCGCTCATGAGAATCGCGAGCGCGCCGGCCGCGAACCCCGCGGCGAACTGCCCCCGCGGCCCCAGCCGGCACGCCGGCCGGTGAAACAGCCAGTAGCAGACCACGCCCGGCAGCGCCATGGTGGTCGTGTTCACCCCCAGCGTCGTGACCCCTCCGAACCCAAAGAGCAGACATTGCAGGATCAGCCCGACCAGAACCGCGGGAAACGTCGCCGTCCCAAGCACCAGGCCCAACAGCCCGTTCAGGATCAAATGAACGCTGGAACCGGGGATGGGCACGTGGATGAGCGAGGCCACGAAGAACGCGCTCGACAGCACCGCCACGGTCGGCGTCTGTCGTTCGTCCATGCGTTTCAGGCCCAACGCCACTCCGCCCGCGGCCACAACCGCGCCCGCAGCCAGCACGGGAGTCGAAAGCACGCCTTCTGGAATATGCATCTCAAAAAGTCTCGTTGTGAAAGGGAAGGCGGATGGCGTCGGCCGCCCGGGCTATTTCATGTCCACGACCTTCACCCACATCAGCGCGCCCAGCTCCACGTCGACCAGCTTGCCGGTGGGGCTTTTCATCTTCTTGCCGCCCGTCACCAGCGCCGCGAATCCCCACCACCCGGCCTTCGGCATGGCATAGCAGAACGTCCCGTTCGCATCCGCCTTGATTACTTGCGTCACAAACGGATCCGACGGCGGCGTCACCCCGCCATCGGCGTTATGGTATTCCACCTCGATTTCCGCGAACGGAACGGGCCGGCCGCCGCGCTTCACCACGCCCCGGAACACGTTGCCCGTCCACAGGCCGTAGGGCCGCACCAGCGGCTGAATCTCCACCGGAAAGCCCACCATCGCATCCCAGCCTTCTTCCGCGTCGAACGCGTCGACCACGACCTTCGTGTAGTGCACGATCATTTTTTCTTCGGCCGGCTCCCAGTAGGGCGCGGGCTCGATGAAGAACACGTAGTCGCCCGGCGCCTTGATGCGATAGTCGCACGTGTACGCCCGCTTGCCCTTGATCTGCACCGGCTTGAGCCGCGCCTTCAAGTCCTGTTTCTCGCCGCTCACTAACACGCCGAACTGCCGGGGTTCGCCCATA
>JAJRTI010000124.1 GCA_024278415.1 Planctomycetota bacterium
GAACGCTTTCAGCGTTCCTTGGCCCGGCGCCGACGCGGACCCAGCGCGGCGCCGCGCAGGGCGCGGCTTGCACTGGGCTATGTTGTGGCAGCCCTTCGGGCTGCGGTGTCCGCGATGGGTTGCACGCAGGCGAAGAGTCGGAACATTCGTTGTGAACCTGCCTGAATCAACTTCGAAACTCCAGAATGCAACGCGTTCGGATACGTATAATCAGACCTACACCCATAGCTTTCAAGTCAGTGGGGGGGCGCACCCCCTGAGCGCGCGGCGCTGCTCGATGAATGCGTCCACGGCCGCATCGTTGCGGTTCATGAACACTTCGTCCCCGTCCACCTTCATCCGCACCAGCAGCTCCTCGATCAGGTCGTTTTCGCCGATCTCGTGGAAGGTGTGGCCGTCCGAATTCTCCAGCAGCATGGCCCCCCTGTCGTGGGCCATGCGGATCATGCGCTCGAGTTGCGCCACGTCCGTCTTCTCCACGCGGAGGTTCGTGTTGTTCACTTCGAGCGCAAACCCATACTCAAGCGCGAGGTCGATCAGCCCGCCCAAGTCGAAGGGGAAGGGCGCGATGCACGGATGGGTCAGGATGTCCAACGGGCTGCGCTTGAGGTAGTTGGCCAGCGCACGCGTGTTCGCTTCGGGCGACTTGTGCGCCGCGAGGTCCTTCGCGGGCGCGTGCAGGCCTGCGCTCACGAGGTCGAACCGCGAACTGCGGCTCTCCGGAAAATCGCTGCCGCCGTCGATGTCGAGGATGTTCACCTCGACACCCATGAGCACGGACACGACCGCGCCGGACGCGCTTGGGACATGCCGCGGCGTGCGCCGCTTGTCGCCAGGCACGCCAAACGCAGCCACCCCGCCGGACGCGCTGCCATGGTCGCAAATGTTGACCATGCGCACGCCTTTGCGCGCCGCGATCTCAACAATCTCGAGAAACGTGTGCAGACCGCAATTCGAGCGGATCGAATGCACGTGAAGATCATTCCGAATCATGCAAGGTTCTCGGACGGTTAAGGGTAGGGGTGAAGCGTGAAGCGTAAAGCGTAAAGCGTAAAGCGTAAAACGTAAAGGGAGTTGCCCGCTCGTCACGCAATAGGCAATACGACCGCATACTGCGTATTCCGTATTGCAGAAATGCCTCGCTCCGTCTCTTACGTTTTACGCTTTACGCTTTACGCTTTACGCACTCACTTCACCCGCAACAACTCGAACTTGTCGACGTAGACGGCGGAGATGGCCGACTGCTTGCCGCCCTTCTTGTCGAAGCGGCCGGGGCCGACCCAGATGTACTGGCTGGCGTCCGGCGTCCAGGTCGCCACGTCGTACCACTGATACCCATCCTTGACCGCAGCCGTCTTGGGCGCGATCTGGCCCCAGCTCTTCTTGCGGCCGTAGTCGTACACTCCGGCCCAGAACGCCTCGCCCTCGCGCGGGGTCTTCTCCACGCGAATACGCATGCGGACCTTGTACTTCGCTCCGGGTTCGAACATGCCCGTGTCGAGCCGCCATTGGAGGCACCACTCGTAGTGCGTGCCGAACAGCTTTACCGCCTGGCCGTCGTCCGCGAGCGGGTCGGCCACGAACTCGCCCCACACGCCGGGGCGGCCCAGGCGCATCAAACACTCTTCCACGACTAGCCGGCCGGCCCGGTGCTCCTTGGCCACGTCGAGCTTCGGCACGTCCGCGACCTTATCGACGGGCGTCACGCGGACTGAGAACGTCTTGCTCGCGCGGCCCGGCAGGGTTTGGCCGGCCAGCACCGCGACCAGCCGCGCGGTCTTGGCGCGTGCGTCGCACCAGAGAATCACTCGCTCCACACCCGTATCGGGCAACTTCACGCGCATGCCTCGGCCGGTTGCGGCCGACGCGATCAGGACTTCGCCCGAGGCGAGCAGCTCCTTGGGGAGCGTGCGCGTCATGAACGTCTGGTCCGCCGGCACGGTCAACTCCACCCAGTCGCCGCTTGGGCCGCGCGCCACCACGCCCGCGACGTCGCCCAGGTCGAGAGCGACGCGCAGCACGCCGCGCAGGGGTTGTTCCTCGGCGCGGAGGCTGGCCACGGTCGTGGCCATGGTGAGTCCGCCATCCACGACCTTCAGCGAGCGGGCCACGTTGTAGCGGCCCCGTGTGTGGCGGGTGAGCGCGATCTCCGCGCCCTGGGCCTTTTTGAGCAGGTACTGCGTCGGGTCGGTGTCGGTCAGCGATCTGGGATTGATCGCCAACTCGATGCCGCCCGCGTTGGGGTCGACGAAGTTGGGGCCGTCGCCCCGCTGGAGACACACCACGCGGCCGCCGAGTTGCGGCACGACTCCCACGGCCAGATCGCCTGCCCTCGCCACGACTGGCTTGAAGCCCTCGGTCCGGCTCTGGATCAGTGCCATGAACCGGCGATGGCGGTCTAGGCTTTCCGTCGTTCGGCTGATCTTGCCCTCCTTGAGGCGCGCCAACAACTCGCGGGCGAGGGCCTGGTATTCGGGATCGACGCCCACGGGCCGGATCATGCCGCCGATCCACTTCTGCTTCACGTTCATGTGCGGCCAGCGCTGGAGCTTGGCGTAGATGACCGGGATCGCGCTCATGCGCACGTTGTAGCTGTATTGCGGATCGTTCGCAGTCAGGCGCTCGGCCTCGGCCCAGAGTTGGGTCGCGCGGTCGAAGAACGCATCGGTGTACCACTTGGCCTTCATGGATGCGAAGCAGCGCAGCACGTATTTGTCCGGCTTGCTCAGCGCCTGAAGCTCGTCGAAGTACTGGCGCACGACCTTCGCGGCGGGGCCGTAGTAGCCATTGAAGAAGTCGTCGTACAGCGCTTCGATGTCTTGGTCCGGGTTCCACAGCAGCTTCGCCAAGATCCATGCGCGCAGCTCCGCGAACTCCGCGTGGGGAGTTTGGTAGGCGCCCTGCTCGAACAGCCCCACCACGCCGTTGTCGCGGAAGAACTTGGCGTTGCCTTGGAGGCAGTTGAAGTTGGGGTGGGGGCCGATGTAGTGGAGGAAGTTGGTCGTGTAGTCCCAGACGTAAAGCTTGTCCGTGATCGCGGCCCAGCCCCTCATGTCCTGCACGAACTTCACGTTCTGCGCGTACGGGCTCTTGTCGAGCGGCTGGGAGAAGTCGCACTCGATCGTGCACAGGCGCGGCACCACGTTGTGCCGCGGCTTGACGTGCTTGGGCGGCGTGCGCGTGTACTGATACGCGAGCGTCTCGATCCAGACGTTGGGGAACTCCTTCTCCACGGCCTCAGCCACTTGGTTCACAAAGTGGATCAGCGTGCCGGCATGGGAGCCCTCGCGGTCGTCCATGGCCTTGCACTTGGGGCAGGTGCAGTATCCGCGCCAGTCGTTCTGGCTGACACTGAAGAGCTTTGCGGTCGGGTCGGAGCGGATTTTGGCGAGCACGCGCTCGGTCATGATGCGCACCACGTTGGGGTTGGTGAGGCAGAGCTGCGTGTGATCCGCCCGGCGCTTGCCATTGATCTCGCTGTAGTACTCGGGGTGGTCCTTGAAGAACTCGCTCGGCGGCATGAGGCGGAAGAAGGTGTGCACAAACAAGCCCGCGCCGAAGCGAATCTTGCCCCCGTGCTTCTCCGTCAGTTGCATGCGGTTGCCGTTCACCTTGCAGCGCGCCGCAAAGTCGCCGTCGAACATGCCCCACCAAAACGGCTCGCGCATGACGAACGCCGGCCGCTGCGTCTCGTTCAGATCGGGGATCGCCCACGTCTTGCGCTTCGGGATGACGCTGAAGAACTTCGCGTACCAGCGGCAGCCGCCGTATTTCTCCAGCAACTCGTACACGCCGTAGAGCGTGCCGCGTGTCTTGCTTGTGCTGAGGATGACTAGATGGCCATTGCCCGTCATGAGCGTGAACCCATCCTCGCCCAGGTCCGCCATCTCCATCTTGTAGCCCAGCGCGTCGTCCGTGTATTGCGTGCGGCCCAAGAGGATCGCCTTGGCCGGGAAGGGCTCAGCGTCCGTCCTGATCGGCAGCACCGCGCCGGTCATCTGCTTGATAAACGATTGCAACTCTTCGGCCGCGTACACCTGCGACGGCGAGCTGGCCGCCGGGCGCACAATGACGTAGTCGGAGCGGCCATTGTCGACCAGCGTGAGGCCGGCCGCGTGCGCGGCAAAGGTCGATGCGAGGGCAATGGCGAGCGATGCGAGGAGGCGGCGGGGCATGATGTGAACTCCCAAAAGAGGGCGACGTGAAACCACGCGCAGCGCCCCGGAAGGTAGGCGACCACGGCGAGGATGTCAAGCGAGGCAGGACATGATTTCCCCCATGCGCCGCCTATCGTGCTCACATCAGGGAGCACGATAGGCGGCGCATGGGGGAAATCATGAAACCGAACGCTTGACAATCGGTCCATGTCCAGCTATACTACCATCTTGCTCTTGGGGCCGTAGCTCAATCTGGTTAGAGTCCCAGACTGTCGATCTGGTGGTTGCGGGTTCGAGTCCCGTCGGCCTCGCCATTGCGAAGAAGCCCGATATGCCCAAATTTGTGGCATATCGGGCTTTTTTCTTGGGGCTTTACAAGGCGGGCTTCGCCCGCAACCCAAGGCCACTGACCGCCATGGATCAGAGGCAAGACGTGGCGTGTGGAGTGCAGGTGCGCTGTTCCGTATTGCGTATTCGGATCGCGATCCGAGATACGCAATACGCAATACGCAATACCTTGCCAAGAGTGCACGCACACCGTGCAACTTCTTGGTTCCTCGCTGTTTCGTGTGGGTGGCGCCTATCCCGGAGCTTGTCCTGCTCATCAACGCATGGGCCTTGGCCGCGCGGTAGGGCACTGGATGACAGTTGTCAAATGGCGTTGGCGCAAGCGGCCACTCACCCCAACGGGGCGTGACATACCAGCCCGGGGCGCAGCCCCGGGAAAACGTCGACAACCCCGCTCCGCAAGCCCTGAAAGGGCGAGACATGGACAACCCACCGCGTGGGTCATGAGATGTCACGCCCTTTCAGGGCTCAGAGCTACTGATGGCGGACCGCAACCCAGGGCTTCACCCTGGGCTGGTATGTGTGGCCCTTTCAGGGCCGACGCCATGTCCCAGCTAGTCACACCAGTACGCCGTGCTTCGCATCCTGCGACCCGCCGGCGAGCCGTATCGCCATTCAGCCCACACCAAACAGCGAAGAACCAACTTCTTGTTTTTCATGACAGTTCTGGATGGATAAGGCACAAC
>JAJRTI010000125.1 GCA_024278415.1 Planctomycetota bacterium
AGGCCAGCACGTGGTCGAGCCGCCACCCCAGCCCCCGCTCGACTGCCTTGGGCATGCGGTAGTCGAAGAAGGAGAACTGCTTGGCCTCGTCGCAGTGTTTGCGGAACACGTCGATGAATCCCCACTCCTCCTTCACCTTGGTCAGTGCGGCCTGCTCGTGGGGGTGGAAGCACACGCTGCCCGCCAGCCGTTACGGATCGTACACGTCGCGGTCCTCCATGGCCACGTTCAAGTCGCCCACCCACAGCAGCAGGTCCGTGGGTTTGTAGTCGCGGGCGATGAGCTTGCCCACTCGGTCGTACCAATCGAGTTTGTAGCGCCATCGGTCGGTATCGACCTCGTGGCCCTGCGGCACGTACGTGTTCAGGATGTGTATCTTGCCGAGCTTCCCGCGGATGAGTCGCGCCTCGTCCGGCTCACCTCCGTCGTCCAGGCCAAACTGTGCATCGGCCAATTCTCCCTTGCTGACGATAGCCACGCCGTTGTAGGACTTCTCTCCCTTGAACGCGACCTGATACCCGGCCTCGGCGAACGCGCTGGCCGGGAAGTCCTTGTCTTGAACCTTCGTCTCTTGGAGGCACAGCGCATCAGGCTGGTGTTTGCCAAGCCAATCGATGACGATGCCCAGCCTGGCGCGGACGGAATTCACGTTGAAGGTGGCGATCTTCATGGGGTTCCTCGTGGATCGTGCTGATGCCAATCCGGCTGGCGTGCGTGGGGTTCGGCCACTTTACCGAGCGCGAGTGTGCTGTTAGGATAATAGGTCATTCTGCCCGCCAGCGGAAGTGGCAAGCACGGAAGGCTGGGTTGCCAGCCGCGCCCTGCCCGGGATCAAACGATATTGGGGGCCTTCGCCGGCGCCGCACCCTCCGGGACAGATCGCGTATGCCTGGCCTAATGCCAATCTTCGGAGTTGCTGTCTGCGTCGCCGCACTCGCGGCTATGGCGGTTGTGTTGTTCATGCTTGCGAGGACGCGGCGCGCGTTGCGCGCGAGCCAGGAGCAAGCCCGCGGCTTGGCCGAGCGCCTGAGGCAGACAAACGAAGCCGCGCAGGAACTTACGCGCGCGACCTCTCCCGACGCTCTCTGCAAGTTGGCCGTCCAACTCGGCCACGAACGGCTCGGGTTCGACCACCTGAGCATTTGGTTCCTCGACGACGCGGGCAAATCCGTGGCGGGTTCGTTTGGCATTGACGAGAACGGGGCTGTCCGAGACGAACGGGGGCAATGCATCGATTTGGCGGCTGGCTCGCCCATGGGCCAAATGATCGCCGAGAAGGCGCCCTGGCGGCACTGGCGCGGCACGCCCTTGTTGAGCGGTCGTGGCGAGCAGGCGGTTGAGGGCGATCAGGCGATTGCCACCATGTGGGACGGCGAACGCATTGCCGGCTTTGTGTCCACGGACAACCTTCTGGGCGGCCGGATCATCGATGACCACGAGTGCGAACTGCTCGCGCTCTACGCGGCCACCGTGAGCCACGTGTGGGGGTTGCTGTGCGACAGGGAGCGGCTGCGGGAGGGCGAGGTGCGCTATCGGGCACTGCTGGACACCTTGCCCGCGGCCGTCTTTGCGTTCCGCGACGGCCGTTGCGTCTTCGCCAACCCGGCCGCGGCCCGCCTCCTCGGCTACGGTGCGCCCGAGCGCCTCATTGGCACACGCCCCACTGACCCAATCGCGCCTCGCATGCGGCCGGCTGTCCAGAAGCGATTGGCCAACGTCGCAGACGGCGTGAGCAACCCGCCCATCGAACTGGAGATGGTGCGGCAGGATGGTCAGCCGCTGTGGGTGGAGGCCACGTCGGTGCCCATTGTCCTCGATGGCGAGCCGGCCGCCCTGATCATCAGCCAAGACATCACCAAGCGCCGGCAAGCACAGCAGCAAGTGATTCGCGCGCGCGACCGCGCCCGCAGATACCTGGAACTCGCGCGCGTGATGTTCGTGGCCATTGGCGCAGACCACCGCGTGACCATGGTGAACAGAAGGGGCTGCGAGGTGCTGGGATATGAGGAGAGCCAAATCGTCGGCCAGAACTGGTTCGAAATGTTCCTGCCAGAGACGCTGCGGGAGGGCGTGGTGGCCGTCTTCGACCAACTCATGGCCGGCGAGGTCGAGCTGGTTGAATACCACGAGAACTCCGTGCTGACCCGATCGGGCGAGGAGCGCCTCATCGCCTGGCACAACACGATCCTGCGAGACGACGCCGGCAATATTGTGGGCACCTTGAGCGCGGGCGACGACATGACCGACCGCAAGCGTGAGGAGCGGCTGCGCCGGCGGTTCGAGGAGCAGTTGCAGCACACGCAGAAGCTCGAAAGCCTGGGCGTGCTCGCGGGGGGCATCGCGCACGATTTCAACAACCTGCTCATGGGGGTGCTCGGCAACGCCGACCTCGCGCTCATGGAACTCTCGCCCGTGTCGCCTGTGCGCGGATACCTCCAAGAGATCGAGAAGGCCGGCCGGCGAGCGGCGGACCTGTGCAGGCAGATGCTGGCCTACTCCGGCAAGGGCCGCTTTGTGGTGCAGCCGGTCAGCCTGTCGGATGTCGTCCAAGAGATGGCCCACATGCTCGAAGTGTCCATCTCCAAGAAGGTGGCCTTGCGCTATGATTTCGCCAAGGCCCTCCCGGCCGTTGAGGCTGACGTGGCGCAGCTTCGGCAGATCATCATGAACCTCGTCATCAACGCCTCGGAAGCCATCGGTGATGAGACCGGTGTCGTCTCGGTTCACACGGGCTCGATGCAGTGTGATCGAGCGTACCTGCTGAGCGGCCACTTCGGGGAGGATCTGCCGGAAGGCACGTACGTCTTCCTGGAAGTGGCGGACACCGGCTGCGGCATGGACGAGGAGACGCAGCAGCGGCTCTTCGATCCGTTCTTCTCCACCAAGTTCACCGGCCGCGGCTTGGGCCTTTCGGCCGTGCTTGGCATCGTGCGAGGCCACAGGGGAGCCATCAAGGTCTACACTGAAGTCGGCAAGGGCTCGACCTTCAAGGTGCTGCTGCCGGCGAGCCAAGGGCGCGCAGGAGCCGTGCCGACACTCATGGGGCCAACGGAGGCCCCAAGCCAACTGGAGGGCACCGTCCTGTTGGCCGACGACGAGGGGGCGGTGCGCTCAGTGGGCAAGCGAATGCTCGAAACAGCCGGCCTCACCGTGTTGCTGGCCACGGACGGCCGCGAGGCCCTCGACACATTCCGCGAACGCAGCAACGAGATCGGCTGCGTCGTGCTCGACCTCACCATGCCCCGCATGGACGGAGAGGAGTGCTTCCGAGAGATGCGCAGGATCAAGCCAGACGTGCGCGTCGTCCTGTCCAGCGGCTACAATGAGCAAGACGTGGTACAGCGGTTCGCCGGCAAAGGGCTCGCCGGGTTCATCCAGAAGCCGTACCATCTCGCCGACCTCATCGAGGCGGTCAAGACGGCGCTCGACGCGTCGTGAACTTCGCCCTCGACTCTCAGGCTCGGGCCGCGGGCGCGGGGCATGTTCATAGTCTCAACAGCTTGGAGCAGAGAATGGCTAAGACCCAATTCGATTACGAACCGGCTCAGATCGTTCCGCAAGAGTTGTGGGATCCCAAAGCGATCATCAACGATCCGCTCAACGTGCGCGTGCGCGAGGAGGAGACGGTCGAGCGCGACGGCCGGCGAGTCGTGCGCCGCGAGGTTTACTATACCTCACACGTCTTCCGCGGCCAGCCGGTGCGCATCGCCGCGCACGTCGCGATCCCCGAATCGGACGAGCCGCTGCCGGCGATGATCCACGCGGCCGGGAGCATCGACAGCGCAGAGAGCTTCGCGCTCGCGCACAACGTCGTCGATATCGCCATCGACCGGCCCGGCGTAGGCGACAGCAACGGCCCACCCGACAGCTACAACGAAGCCTGGCTCGATCTCACGCACGACCCACGAGACGGCTGGATGTGGCAGTTCATCACGAGCGCCATGCGCGCGATCACGTACGCGCAGACGCTGCCTGAAGTGAACCCCGACCGCATCGGCATTACGGGCGGCTCGCGCGGCGGCACCATGTCGTTCATCGCCAACGGCGTGGACCCGCGCATTACGCTCGCCATCCCCACCGCGACCGCGGGCGACATCTTGCTCGCGTTCAAGCACGACGGTTGGGCGAACAACCTGTACCAGGACGAGGACGGCAACCCCGGCATTCCCGACACGTTCCGCGTGTTCGCGCTCTACGGCGACCCCATCCACTACGCCAAGACGCAGCACGGAGCGGTCATGCTCATCTTGGGCGCGCAGGACGAGTTCTTCCCGATCTACACCGTCAAGACCACCTGCGACGCGATCACGCACCCGGGCTTCCGGCTCTGCCTCATCCCCGACTGGGACCACGGCCTTTTTGGCCAAGATATCCCGGAATGCGATACGTATAACAACCGCGAGGAGGCGAACAAACGCACGAACGCGGCAATCAAGTACGCGATCCAGTGCCACCTCCACGACGCCCGGCCCATGCCGCACGCGCCCGACCTGTCGTGGCTGCCCGAGGGGAATACGATGCGCTTCTCCGCGACCGTGGACCCGTCGTGGCCGGTCAAGCGCGTGTCGCTGTGCCACTCGACCGACGCCGCGTACTTCTTCAAGCGAGAGCCCATGCCCAAGGTGCTCGACTGCTTCAAGGAGAAGTTCCAGTGCACGCTGGACATGACCGACGTGGACGACAACCAGATGGCGTTCTTCGTGGAAGTGGAATACGAGGACGGCCCGTTCCTCATGTCGCGTCCCGACTTCGGCCTGCGGTTCAAACAGCGCGTGCGCCAGGGCCGGCCGCCCGGACCGGAGCCGGAGTTTGTCCTGGAAGACGTGGAATACGACAGCTCCATCGACGACCTGCGCGGGCTCAAGGCCAAGGTCGCGTACAACAAGCTGCGCAAGAACGCGCCCGTTGTCGTGCTGCTTGCCGGCGGCGCGCCGGGCTCAACCAAGCCGCTGCACGCCGACGTGGAGCGGTGGGCGCGCAAGGGCGTGTTCGCGGTCCTGCCCACGCTGCGCGGCCGCGACGGCTCGCCCGGAGACGCGGACATCATGGGCCGGGAGGTGTACGACATCATCGACGCGGTCGAGCACGTGAAGGCCGCGTATGGCGAGTACGTGAACCCCGACCTCGTCAGCCTGGTCAGCTACAGCGCCGGCGCGGCCGTGGGGCTCATCGCGGCGGAGCGCTTCCCCGACACCTTCCGCACCGCGGTCGCGTTCTTCCCCATCACCGACCGCGCGACGCAGCCGTATTGGGAGCTGTACGACCGCGAGCCGACGAACGAGAACGAGGAGAAAGCCCTGCGCATCGCGAAGATGGTCGAGAAGATCATCGGCGGCACGCCGGCGACCGCACCCGACGCGTACGCCGCGCGGCGCACGCTCTCCGCGGCCGCCAACGCGCGAGAGACGCGCATCCACATCTACCACGACGTGGAGGACTGGCTCGTGCCGGTCGAGCAGAGCGAGCAGTTCGTCGAAGCGGCCAAGGCCGCGGGGCTCACCAACGTGAAGTTCTACAAGAGCTACCCCGACGACGGCCGGCGCTGGCAACACGGGCATCCGAACAAGATCGCGGACCTCGTCGCCGGGGAGCACAAGTTCCAGGGCCAAGTCACGGGCGGCAATCCGCCCAAGCCGACGCTTCCGCGAGAAGGCGAACTGGTCGTGCTCGGCTACCTGCGCACGGACGAATTCGAAATCTGGCTCGGCGACGGGCTCGACGCGGCCGCGACGCTGAGCTACTCGCTCGGCGAAGACGCAGCCCGATTCGTGGCCGCTCCGCACTCCGGCAATGCTGACGCGCCGGTGCGGATTCTGCTCGACGCGGACGCGTTCGCCGGCTGGCGCGCGGCCGCGTCCGGCCAATCCCTCTCGCCCGCGAGCGAACGGGGGATGTTGGTCTTCGAAATGCGCCAGGGGGAGGGGGTGGCGCTGACGAAGGATTGAAACCGCGGCTGCGGCCTCGTGGAGTGCGGCGGCAGAGCCCCGCATCTGCGTTTGGCTCTGCACTCCAGACGCAGTGTAGCAGAACCCCAGCGTGCATCCGCCCGAAGGTTCGCCATCTTGTACGCTTTTGGCGCCCGGCCGAGCCCCCTGCCGCGCAGTGACGCAGGCAGGAGTGAGTCAGCCCAAAAAGGGGGAGGGCGGACCCCATACTGTTCCGCACGGTATCTGCCACCTCGCGGCCGCCACGACTTCCGTGAGGCCACTAAGTCAATGGACGGGTTATCGGTTGTGGGTTTTCGGTGTTCGACGGGAAGATGACGCGGCTTGGTTGGCGAACGAGGACCGACAACCCACCACCGACAACCAGCCGCGATGAGAGAATTCCGCTCCAATCGCCATCATCTGCCAACGGCATATCGCGTACCGAGCACTATTGGGGCGGACCAGAACAATGATGCAACACTTGGGCAGGTGTTGCATCATTGCCAGGCTTCCAGAGGCCGCCATACACGTACGTGACATCGGGAGGGGGTCCCGGTGTCATGCCCCTGCGCTTGCAGCATCCTTGCCGCCACCGAAAGCGCCGTCAAGCCGGCGCACTCCAAAGCGCCGTCAAGCCGGCGCACTCCAAAGCGCCGTCAAGCCGGCGCACTCCAAAGCGCCGTCAAGCCGGCGCACTCCAAAGCGCCGTCGGCCTACTGAAGCGCCAGTCGGAGTTTCAAAACGTGGCGAGAGGTCCCCTGTGAGGGTATAATGCTCCTATGCCGAACGTTTACATCATTGCCGGCCCGAACGGCGCCGGGAAGACGACGTTTGCGGAGCGGTTCATCCCGCACTACACCGATTGTACGGAGTTCGTGAACGCCGACATGATCGCGCGTGGCCTCTCGCCATTCGCGCCTGACCGCGTGTCACTGCAGGCTGGCAGGATCATGCTCGAACGCCTTCGCTGGCTCGCCGAGAAAGGGCTGGACTTCGCTTTCGAGACGACGCTATCGGGCAAGACCTACGCGCGGTTTTTGCGGAGGCTGAGGACGCAGGGGTATCAAACCCACCTCTTTTATCTTTGGCCTAGCGATGCTGACACGACGCTTGCGCGTATCGCTAATCGGGTGAGCCAGGGCGGACACGATATTCCTGAGCCAACAGTGAGGCGGCGTTTCAATAGAAGCATCTGGAACCTTTTCCACATCTACATGCCCGTCGTGGACAATTGGCGCATCTTCGACAACTCAGGCGACACGCCGTCGACGATCGCGTTCAAAGAAGAGGGCGAATATCGAGTGATCAATGTGCGGCTATTCGAGAAACTCAGCAAGATCGAGGACGAGCAATGAAAAAGCTTGACAAAGCTCTCTCGGAAATCCCTTTGGGCGAGCGAGCGGAGATGGCCATGAAGGAGGCCGTCGCCGAGGCCATCGCCGAGCACCACCGCGCAGGACGCTCCGTCCCCATCTGGCGGGACGGCCGGGTCGTGATGCTGCCGCCCGAACAGTCGGCCGTGGCAGAGGAAGAATCCGAGTACCATGGGGCGACTGACAAGGACAGCACTTCGACCCGTGGGAAGCAGAAGAAGTAGCGTGAAAGTCCCACTCCTCGCCGGCTACCCGCGCACCGACGGCCGCGTCGGCTTCCGCAACTACTTGCTCGTGCTGCCCTCGTGCGTGTGTTCCGCGCACGTTGTGGAGTGGGTCGGCCGGGAAGTGCCTGAGGCCGTGACGGTCGCGCAC
>JAJRTI010000126.1 GCA_024278415.1 Planctomycetota bacterium
CCTGGCGCCGACGCGAACCCAGCGCGGCGCCGCGCGGGGCGCGGCTTGCACTGGGCTATGTTGTGGCAGCCCTTCGGGCTGAGGTGTCCGCGAGGGGTTGCACGCAGGCGAAGAGCCGGGACGTTTGTTGTGAACCTGCCTGAATCCACTTCGAAACTGAAACTCCAGAATGCAACGCGTTGGGATACGTACAATCAGACCTACACCCTCATGAAGTGTGCCATCTTCGTCGATCCGACGTGGACTTGCGTCGAGGAACGCCAGGCGTGCGTCGCCAGCGCTTGATGCATACGTGATCGGATTAGCACCTTAGCGTAAATCTCGCGACAACACGTTGTCGATGCGCTCCGTTGTGGAGTGCGCCGGCTTGACGGCGCTTTGGCTGGCAGAGCGTAGCGCTGCTTTACGTCCGCGCACGCGCGATCCGTTCGCCAGCGACAGGCGAAAAGACAAGGCGGGCTGTGCCCGCCTTGTTCAGAACATTCGTATGTTCCCCGAAGCCGTTCGTGCAACCTGGGCTTCCGATCCACCCCTTCTTGCGCATGTGAGAAATGCGGATTCACATTCGGGGCGCGATGGTGTATGCTGCGCGCTATGAAGCCCGAACGACTCGTGAAGGTGTACCGCGGCATCGAGCGGACGCTTGTGGAGTGCGCGGCGGGAGAAGTCCGGGAACGCCCGGCGCTGGGCGAGACACCCAACGTGGCTGCGTTGGGGGATGCCGCGCCCGTGCGACGCGCGCTGCGCCGCATCGGCATCGCGCGCGCCAAGCAACGCGGGGCCAAGGCGCGGCAAGAGGCCGAAGCTACCGCGTGGACCCTCGCCGAGCACGCCGGCGCGAGCGTGGCCGACGTGGCCGCGGCGCTCATGGCTTTCGCCGGCGTGGAGCCCTACGCCTGCAAGCAGGGCATCTGTGTCGATTCGCCAAAGTGTGGCGCCTGCCATGTGAGGCATGTCTGCCGACACTACGTCAAGAAGGCGCCTACGATCAAGGACTTGCCCGCGCACGAGCGCCCGCGGGAGCGGCTGCTCGCGCTGGGGCACCAGGCCCTGACGGACGCGGAGCTGCTGGCGCTGCTCATCGGCGGTGGCCGCGAGGAGGCGACGGCCATCGATCTGGCCAAGACGCTGGTCGTGAAGGCGGGCGGACTGAAGCCACTCGCGGCCATGACCGCGGTGGAGTTGTGCGAGGTCTCCGGCATCGGCGAGGCCAAGGCTGCGCGGCTCCTTGCTGCGTTCGCCATCGCCCGGCGCTACGCGACGACGCCGCTGAAGCCAGGGGCGCAGTTCTCGTGCAGCCAGGACATCTTCAACCACTACCATGAGTTGCTGCGCGACGAGAAACGCGAGGTCTTCTCGTGCGTGTTCCTCGATGCCAAGAATCGCTTCGTGGGCGAAGAGCAGATCAGCGTGGGCACGCTGCTGTCGAGCCCCGTGAATCCTCGTGAAGTCTTCCGCCCGGCGATTCGCGCCGCGGCGAGCAGCATTATCTTCGTGCACAATCACCCCAGCGGCGATCCCACGCCGAGCGCGGACGACCTCAACATCACCCGCCGGCTCGTCGAGGTCGGCAAGACCATCGGCATTCGGGTCGTGGACCATGTGATCGTTGGCGACAATGACTTCTACAGCTTCGCAGACAAGGGCCTGCTCTGAGCCGGCTTGCTGGGCCGCGTTCCAAACGTGCTGGGGCTGGCTCGCGGCTGTGCGCAGTGCACAGGGCCTGACGGGCCTGACCATGCCGCAGCGGACGAAGGCGGAGGCCGTTGGCACGATCGAGACGGCCGGCCTTCGCCGCGACCCCGGCGCATTCGGCAAGCTGGGCCAGCAGTTGGCCGCGTATTTCGATGGCCGGCAGGTGGAGTTTGCGATCGACGTTGATCTGGGCGCGCTCCCTCCCTTCTTCGCCAGGGTGCTCCACGCCGCGCGCATGATCCCGTATGGCGAGACGGCCACCTATGCCGACGTCGCGCGGCTCGCGGGCCACGCGAAGGCTGCACGGGCCGTAGGGCAGGCCATGGCGCGCAACCCCGTGCCTATTGTCGTGCCGTGCCATCGGGTCGTGGCGTCGACGGGCTTGGGCGGGTTCTCCGCGCCGGAGGGGCTCGATCTGAAGCGCCGGTTGCTGGCGCTAGAGGGGAACCGAGTCTGCGAATCTTGACTGGGTCGCGCCTGGGGCCATATAATGAATGCCCGTCTCAAGATGCGGCTCACGCGTTCGTCGTGGGCGAGTTGTCGTCCATCGGTTGGCGGGTTCGAGCTGTGCGCATTGGCATGCGCACGACGCGCGCCTTTCGCATGATCCGTGTAGCATGAACTCTGCCACCATCGTCCTGCTGTCCTTCATCCCCGGCTTTGGGCATATGTTCTCGGGACGGCTGACCAAGGGCGGCATGATATGGGGCATGTTCATGACCTTCGCGCTGCTGGCGTACGTGCGCGGGCTCACGCTGAAGGCGCCGGCGGCCACGGACTGGCTGTTCATGGCCTTCCTCATCGCCGGCGGCGTGACGTGGGCATGGTCCATCGTCGACGCGCTGGACTTCACGTTCGGCCTCGGCAGGCAGCCCGACCCTGACGAGGTGGACCGGCTCATGCGCGCCGGGCTTGTGAGCTACATGCGCAACGACCTGGACGCGGCCGCGGAGCGCCTGCGCCAGGCGGCGCGCCTGATGCCGCGGGAGCCCGCGGTTGCGATGCACCTGGCGACGATCGCACTGACGCAGGCCAACGCTTCGGCAGCCAAGCGCGCACTGCGCCGGTGTGACAGCTTGGACGAGATGGGCTACTGGACCTTTGACATTGACGTGCTTCGACGCCGCCTGTCCGGCAAGCCACCGGACGACTCCGCCCCTGACCCCTGACCCCTGACCTCTGAC